>JAGWGS010000100.1 GCA_028867235.1 Nitrososphaerota archaeon
ACCTCAAGTCTTTTCATTGCTGCTTCTACTACTGGAATCTCTTCATTAATTATATTCTCTGCTGCAGATACTACGCCCATCCTGTTTTTCATGTTTTTTTCCACCATCTCTGCAATTTGGTCCATATTCATGACAGTGATTTTCGATATGGTAGATACCTTATCATCAACAGTTCGCGGATTTGACAAGTCCATAATTAGCATGCCATCTTTTCTAGATTGCATCGCTTCTTTTACTCTATCATGTGTAACAAGAAAATACGGTGCAACTGTTGCCACAAACAAGACATCTATTGATTTGAAATCAGATATTGCTTGTTCGAATTGTAGCGGCTTTCCACCTGCAGTTTCTGCAAAAGCCTTTGAACGCTCAAAAGTTCTGCTAGTTACAAGAAATTCAATATCACGTTTTTTAAGAGATTTTGCTACAAGACTTGCTGCTTCTCCAGTTCCAATCAACAAGATACGCTTTGATTTTAAATCATCTACATTTTGTTCTGCAAGATTTACTGCCATAGAACCAACAGAAATGCTTCCCTTACTGATGCCTGTTGCGTTTCTTACGCGAGTTCCAATTTTGATTGCCTTGTCAAACAAGGTATTTAGGTTATCCCCAGATGCCTTGAGTTCCCGTGCTGTTGTGATAGAATCTTTTACTTGTCCTAGTATTTGTTCTTCTCCAATTACAAGAGAATCAAGACCTGATGTGAGTTTTAGAAGGTGTGTATAAGCATCAGTACCACAACTAATTTCTAGATTTTCTTTGAATGTATTTTCTTCAAGTCCTGCGACAGATGCCCATGTCTTTTTTATTTTATCAAGATCCGTATTATTTGCACATCCAAAGAGCTCAACCCTGTTGCATGTTTGCAGTATCACACATTCTTGCAACCCAGAGTGCTTCAAAAATGACTCATATGCAGAATCTAGATCAGGAAAAGTAAATCTCTCCAACATGTGAATTGGAGACTTTCTAAAAGTAACTCTGGCGTTTACAACATCACTTGTCATTTCATATCACCAAGCATTTCCATAACCCGCTTCTGTGCTTTTTTTAGGTTTCCGACTTGTATTAATTGTTTAATATGATTATCATTCATCACACTATAGAGGAACTTTTTCCGTTCGGGAAATGTTGCGATCTTGGTCTTGGCGGCTCGCCTTGCAAAGTCTTGTAGTTTTATGTGATAAATATCCTCTTTTTTGATTACTTTGCGGAATATCTGTTCTGCTTGTAGTTTTAATTTTCTTGCCATTGCTGGGCTTCGTCCTCCAGTAGAGACAGCAATTTGAACAGTGTCATCAATATTGATTACAGAGCCAAATGCAAAGTCACTTACCTCCGGATCATCTGCAGCGTATGCATAGCATCTCATGGCTTTTGCCTGTTGTACAATTTTTCGGTTAAGTTCCTTGTCATCAGTTGTTGCAAGTACCATAAACGGTTTGTATTTTTTTAGAAAATTTGCATTTTCAAGTCTCATTTTCTTGAATGTTATCTTTTTTTGTTTTACATAATTTTGAATCTGCCTGTTGGTTGCATCACTTACAAGGAGAATCTTGCAATCTTGAGTCAAAAGCGTATTTATTTTTTTTAGGCCCTCGTTTCCCCCACCTACCACAATTACTAGGTTACCACCAAGATTCAGGTCTACTATCAATAGATCATCGCTGACTTGAAATGATATTTATAGATTCTATGAGAAACTAGGCAACATTTTTAATTGTAATACAGACTTTCTTCAATAACATGGACAAGCTGGACAAGGAGATTTTAAATGAGATCCAGTGGACATTTCCTCTAGACCCAAGACCATATTCTGCGATGGCAAAAAAATTTGGAATATCTGATGCAGAATTGATGCAGAGACTAGAGACATTAAGAAAAGATGGAGTGATCAGACAGATAAGTGCCATATTTGATACGCGAAAACTCGGATACAAGAGTGCACTTGTTGCCATGGCAATAGAACCTGACAAGCTTGACTCTGTTGCAAATCAGGTAAACAGACACCCAGGTGTAAGTCACAATTATGAAAGAAATCATGAATACAATCTTTGGTTTACCCTAGCAGTTCCTCCCGGCTCTGATCTGAAAACAGAGATTGACAAATTTTCTAAATTATCTGGAATTAAAAAGACACGTCTTCTTCCCACCATCAAACTCTTCAAGATTGGTGTAAAACTTGAGATGGTAGATGATAAAAAATCAGACATTAAACCATCAGAAGAAAAGAAAAAGATTACAGAAACAAAATTTGTTGCAACAGATGAAGAAAAGGACTACATTAGAGAATTGCAAAAAGACTTGGAAATAGTAGAAAGGCCATTTTTGAAATCGGCTCAAAAGCTTGGCATAACAGAAGAGCAACTTCTTGACAAGGCACGACAATACGAAGAGATAGGAGTAATGCGAAGATTTGCTGCAATTCTAAGACATAGAGAAGTAGGATTTACTGCAAATGGTATGATAGTTTGGAAGGTCCAAGATGAAAAAATAGAACAGGTGGGTGCAAAGTTAGGAGCATTCCCACAGATAAGCCACTGTTACCAAAGACCAGTATACCAAGATTGGCCATACAATGTGTTTTCAATGGTTCATTGCAAATCCATTGAGGAGGCTGAAAATATGGCAAAAGAGATTCAGAAACAGATAGACGTAAATGAATACAAAATTTTGTTCAGCTCTAGAGAATTTAAAAAGACTCGAGTAGAATATTTTGTAGAACACAAGTTTAGCATTGAAGACCTAATGACAGCATAAAAACAATAAAAAATTTTATGACAATTCTATGACAGTTTCGGTTGTTGAGGTCAATGTCATCTTTATGGATATGACTTTGCTCTGATACATGAAGAATTTTTTGCCAGATGCGTTTGTGTCACCAGAGACTCGAACAAGTCCCGAGTTGTGTAGTCTGCGAACCCACCTATAGACCTGAGTAAGAGGAATTCCAGAACTGGTGCTAATATCCCAGGCAGATTTTGGTATACCAATTGTAGAACGTAGCACATGCATTGCTTGCTCGTTGGATATAATCTTCAATACATTGTTTGCATCCTTGTTTTCAAGGATTCTTCCTTGTTGTAATACTTGCATAATGGAGGATATTATATCACAAAATATAACAAGAGTGATTAGACTGTATTTATTTGCAAACGGTTGCAATCATTTGCAATTATTCAGTGAATTTGAATGACATCATGCCAGAATTATACTCAAAGTCAACCTTTTTTTCCAAAACTTCACGAAAGATAAGTCCCAATACGGTTGTGTGATACAGTGACCAGTTCTCACCAAGATCATGTTTTACAATAAACGTATGGATATTATTTTTGATATTATGATTTATCTCAATTGAGGATGCACGCATTCGTGCCTCAAACCATGAAATAAAAGAATTCAAATTAAAATCTCCTCGCATGAACAATGCAGTATCTCGAACTACGTTTTTTCCTATTCTGTTTGCCATGTCAATTACATTTTCTTGGGTCAATTTTCCAAAGAGTTCTACAATGATGGGTTTTGCGATTGGAACCATTCCAACCTTTGCCTCAAACATGTCCCACTCGACATATCTTTTGAATATGTGATTTACAAAAGTGTTAAGACTTGTATCTCGATTTTCAGATTCTGAGCGAAGTTTACTGAGAACATCTTCATCTATTCTAAATGTCATAGTAGATGTCTTTTTTTGACTTGGGATCATGTTATTCTAACAGTCCTCCTTTGCATATAATTGTGTCATTGTCAATGTTGTAGAAAATCATCTATGCAGTTTGTGCTGATGCTTTTAGTTCGTAGGATGGCCACTGATTGAAGAGACCAACAATTTCATTCTTGTCAGAATCACCAAGATACTTTCCATCTGACATGGCACAGAACATTTCAATCTCTTCTTCACTTACTACAGTTGGAAGTACTGAGGAGACTGTATTTTGCGACAAGATGAATTTGATTGCAAGTTCAGTAATGTTAAGACTATTTCGTTTTGCAATAGGCGTGAGCTGGTCTACTTTTTGTAGCGCTTCTTGCACCCAATCTCCACTTCGTACAGAACGATGATCCTTTTCACTGATTTTTGTTTGGGCGTTTACCTTTCCTGTGAGTATGCCAGAAGCATCAGGAACACGTACAAGTATTCCTACATTGTTCTTTTCTGCTTCGTCAAGGAGTGTATTTCCTGGATTTTGTTCAAGTATATTGTATACAGTTTGGACAGCTGTAGCATTTGTCAATTTCATTGAATCAAGGCCCTCTTGGGTCCATCCAATTGCAGGACCTAATGCAATTTGGTAGCTCTTGATGGTCCCTTCTTGTATTTTTTGGTCTAAAAATCCAAATACTTTCTTGTCACGAATTGTAGGGATTTTTGGATTGTGTAATCCATATACATCCAAGTAATCAGTCTGTAATCTTTCAAGGCTCTTTTTTAATGCAAAATCAGTAAATTCTTCAGTGAACTTTTGAGGAAGTTCCTTGTGACCTATCTGTTCATTTGAATAAATATCATAACCGTATTTTGTAGACAAGACAACTTGATTTCTCATTCCTGAAAAGACTTCGCCAATGAGCTTCTCACTCTTTCCTCGTCCATAAATGTCTCCAGTCTCAAAATAGTTTATTCCAAGATCAAATGCTCGCTTGAGCATTCTTTTTGCCTCGTCGTCTTCAATTTTTTTGCCCCACCAATCAAGTCCCAAAGTCCATGCGCCAAATCCTATTTCGGATACTTTGATTCCGCTTTTTCCTAATTTTCTATATTTCAATTTACTATGCTCCTAAACTTTGATAATTTTTCTTGAAGCTCTGCTTCACTCAAAACTGCTGATCCAGATTGCATATTTACATTTAACTCTATCCAAGATTTGCAACCATGATATTCTGGAAGTAGAGGAATCTCAATTGGTGAAATCTTGTATGTCTTGAGAAATATGGCAGTCATTGGTTTTTGTGGCATCCAGTTCATTCTTTCCACCATGTATGAATCACTCCAGATATGAAAATCAGATAGTTCCTCCATATTTTGCATGGAGGAGACATCATGTTCTTCAACAACTTCAGCATAAGATGTTATTCTGTTGAATCCTTCTTGTGGTTTTTGTTCCCGTGCATCTGCAAGGTATCTGTAAAATTGTGATTTTAAAGAGGCATTATCCTGGTGTTCATATGTTGGAAATAGCAGAAACTTTTTGTCTTCTACCGTAAATCCAGACGCAGTTTCCAATATTCCTCCTTTTCTGAGAAGGATAGTCTGGTCTCCAT
>JAGWGS010000101.1 GCA_028867235.1 Nitrososphaerota archaeon
ATATCCCATCTATGAGAGGGAAAAGTGGTATCTATAGACTACGTGTTCAAGGAAATAACATTGAATTCCATCGAGGACGAGGAAATAAAACATCTAGAAGTACAGAGCGAGAAGAGATCTCTCCAGACGAAGAGCGGATAATCAAATCTCTTGTTAAAAATACTGATATCTATGACAGACTTGTAGCTTCATTTGCACCACATGTAAGTGGGCATGATATTATCAAAGAAGCAATCTTGTTACTGATTGTTGGTTCAACACAAAAAATACTTGCAGATGGAGCTAAAATTCGTGGCGACATCAATGTATTTTTGGTAGGTGATCCAGGTACTGCAAAAAGTGAAATGCTCAAGTTCTGTGCAAGAATCGCACCAAGGGGATTGTATACTTCTGGGAGAGGTTCTACGGCAGCAGGACTTACTGCAGCAGTAGTACGAGATAAAATTGGTATAATGATGCTAGAGGCAGGTGCTGTAGTATTGGGAGATCAGGGACTTGTCTGTATAGATGAGTTTGATAAAATGAAGCCAGAAGATCGAAGTGCATTACATGAAACAATGGAACAACAATCTGTAAGCATTGCAAAAGGTGGAATTGTTGCAACACTAAATGCTAGAACCTCAATTTTGGCAGCAGCTAACCCGATGTTTGGAAAATATGATCCCTTCAAGAATATAACTGAAAATGTCAATCTTCCGGTTCCTCTCTTGACACGTTTTGATCTAATTTTTGTTGTACGAGATATTCCATCAAAAGAAAGGGATACCAGAATTGCAAGACATATTTTGAATTTACATAGGGTGTCTGGATCTGATACAAAATCGCTCATTGATGTAGATATTCTTACAAAATATTTGTCATATGCAAAAAGATATGATCCAAATCTAACTCCCGAGGCAGAAGATCTTATACTCAATTACTATATGACGATGAGAAATGTAGAATCTGAAGGAATGATTACTGTAACGCCAAGACAACTAGAAGGACTCGTGAGATTAGCCACTGCACGAGCCAGATTGTTGATGAAAACTCAGGTTGATGCAGAAGATGCAGAAAGAGCTATTTTTCTTATGCAGAGTATGTTACAGGATGCTGGGGTTGATGTTAATACTGGTAAGGTTGATCTTGGAGTTCTTCAAGGACGACCCCACAGTGAAGTATCAAAAATGCAACTTTTCATGGATGTTATGAGATCACTTGAAGGTGATGAAAAGAGGCCCGTTGAAGAAAAAGCATTTGTTAAAGAACTTGCCAAGACTGGTAAATTCACAGAAGATGAAGCAAGAAAATATCTCAAAAAGTTGCAAAGAGAGTCAGCTATTTATGAATCCAAACCTGGTCATTATAACCGTGTATGAAAATAGAACAACTAGACATTCCTACCTCTGCAATTGAATTTTTGAAAATACATGGCTACGTGAGTCTGTATCCGCCTCAAGAAAAGACAGTAAAAGCAGGATTACTTGAAGGAAAAAATATTCTGGTTTCCGCACCTACTGCAAGTGGTAAGACACTAATTGCAACTCTTGCAATAATAAAAAATCTATCTGAAAAGAGAGGAAAAATTGTCTATCTTAGTCCACTAAAAGCTTTGGCATCTGAAAAATTCAATGAATTCAAAAAACTAGAATCTGTTGATCTTGGAAAGAATATGAAAATTCAGATATCTACTGGAGACTTTGATGTGTCTGATAGAAATCTAGGTAACAATGACATATTGGTATTGACTAATGAAAAAATGGATTCTATCATACGACAAGGAGCTGAATGGGTAGACGAGATAAGTCTTGTGATTGCAGATGAAGTACATCTTCTCGGTGACGACGATAGAGGTCCAACTTTAGAAATTGTACTTACAAAATTAAAACTACTACCATCAAAGCCACAAATACTTGCTTTGAGTGCAACTGTTACTAATGCTGATGAGATTGCTGATTGGTTAGAGTGCAAACTGGTTCATAGTGAGTGGAGACCAGTGCCATTATTCGAAGGAGTCTATGATCAGGGCACAGTAACTATGCAAGACGATAAAAAATTTGAAATAAAAACTAGCATACGAGGACCTCCCGTAGACCTAGGGCTGGATTCATTAAAAAATGGAGGACAAGCAATATTGTTTGCAGAAACCCGGGCACGCTCTGTATCTCTTGCTACAAAAGCGTCTGAAGCAGTATCAAAGATGCTGCAAAGTGAAGAAAAAGAACAACTTGCAGAAACATCACAAAAAATTCTAGATGACAATGAACATACTGATCTTATCAAAACACTTGCTGGCCTAATTAAAAATGGCGTAGCATTTCATCATGCTGGTCTTAATCCAAATTGTAGAGATGTGGTGGAATCTGAATTTCGAAATAAGCGAATTAAAATTTTAGCATCTACTCCAACGCTTGCTGCAGGAGTAAACCTTCCTGCTAGAAGAGTAGTTATATCAAATGTTACTAGATATGACGCAAAATACGGAACAAACAAACCAATTAGCATATTGGAGTACAAGCAACTATGTGGTAGGGCGGGAAGGCCACAATATGATAAATATGGAGAAGCGATAATTGTTGGCAATTCCAATAAAGAGGAAATCTTTGACTATTACATCAACGGAACTCCTGAACCCATACTATCAAAGCTCACAGGAGATAAGGCACTACGAATTCATCTTCTAAGTTTTGTATCTACAAATCCTGGCATTAAAGGTGAAGATATTGTAGATTTCTTTTCAAAAACACTATCTGGATCTCAGGAAAGAAAATCAACCATAAAATTTCATATACAAATATCGTTGAGATATCTAGAATCAGAAGGTCTTGTACAACAAAAAGGAAATAGGTACATTGCAACAGATTTTGGTAAAAAAACTTCTACTTTGTATATCGATCCTCTTACTGCAGTATTATTCAAAAAATCTCTAGAGAAAATTTCTACATCTGGACATACTCTTGGTTTGCTACACATAATTACAAGCTCGGAAGATTTTTTTCCAAAATTCTCATTACGCAATAAGGACTATGAATACATAGGAACTCTAATTGAAAATCATGCAGATGAACTAATTGAACATATATCAGAATATGACTGTAATCGCAGTCTCCTTGCTCTATGTGCTTGGATTGATGAATCAAGTGAAATCTTTCTTTCTGATAATTATGGTATAGAATCTGGAGATATGCACAGAATGGTTGAAACATCAGATTGGCTCATTCATGCACTTTATGAAATTGCCAAATTGGAGAGAAAGGACAACCTGTTGCCTGAGCTTGATATCTTACGATCTAGAATATTGTATGGAATAAAGAAAGAACTTGTTGATCTAGTAAGAATAAAAGGAATTGGTAGAATACGAGCCAGACTCTTGTTCAAAAATGGTATTAAAACAACAACTGATCTAGCATCAATATCTGTTGAAAAACTTGCAAAAATAGACAAGATAGGACCAGTTATTGCAGAAAACATAAAGACACATCTAAAAAAGATAAGATGATGTTAGACAAAACGCTTGTAGCAGTATTAATCTCAGCAATTGCATTTGTTACTGTTTATGGAACGACTCCCCGATTGATTTCTTTTCTTAACAAGAAAAATATGACTGTAAAGGATTACAATAAAGAAACTATAACAATGGTTACAAGACCTGGGGGTCCATCCATTCTTGTAGGTATACTGGCTTCAGAGTTTACTTTGTATGGGTTTTTTCCTTCTGCCTCAATACTTGCAATAATATCTACAACTTCACTTGCCTTTCTTGTTGGGCTTGCAGATGATCGAAAAGTACTTGGTGGATGGTTTAAACCTCTTGCACTTGCTGTATCTGCACTTCCAATTATTTTGCTTGGTGCGTATGTTCCACCACATCTTGCCTTTCCGCTATTTGGTTCAGTCAAGATCCCAGAACTATATCTCGGATTGATAGTAATCATAATTCCTGTTATGGGAAACACCATAAACTCTATTGATGTATTAAATGGCGTTGCAAGCGGATTTATGACTATCGCAAGTTTTGCCCTTACTATTTGTCTTGTAATTGTACAAAACTATGACATTGCGCTGGCCAGTCTACCTCTTGGTTTTGTTTCGCTGGCATTCTACAAATACCATAAAGTTCCAAGTAAAATATTTCCGGGAGATTCTGGTGCTTTGACTCTTGGTGCAATGTATGGTGTGATATCAATTGTAGGTCATGTAGAAATTATTGCAGCAATTGCTCTTCTTCCTGCAGTGATAAACTCATTCCTATTTCTTTCAAGTGTAAAAAGAATAATCGAACACAGACAGATAAAAGCAAAACCAGTAGTTCATACTGAAGACTTTAAGCTTATGGCTAGTGACGATAAATCTGCTCCTGTAACCCTTGTAAGATTGATTCTTGCAAATGGACCTCTTACTGAAAAACAAGTAGGATTTGTTATATTCAAATTGGCACTATTCGCCGCAGCACTTGCAATAATAACTTCTTTTATGATGGAAATTAAGCTATGAAAGGATCTCTGATTTTCTTTTACATATTTGTAATGTGGATATTGATAATTGCAGGGGGTGCTCTTGTTGTACCAATAATTGCACACATCTCAATACATGGATTTGGTAGATTAGATTCTGTAGTGGATTCTTCTGTTAAAGCAGGAATAGCAATTATGCTTGTAGTTATTTGGATTTTGATAATGTCAAAAATTAAGAACTGGATATTTCACAGGCAAATCAGTCGTTAGCTGTCTTCCCAGTCCTTCTTCTTCTTGTCATATTCTTCTCTTGAATATTTCACCTTGGCAGGAACTCCCATTGCTACACAATTTTCCGGAATGTTTCTTGTTACAACTGCTCCCATTGCTACCACGCTATTTTTTCCTATTTTGACTCCTGCCTTTATTACTGCTCTTGAACCTATGACTGCACCATCCTCTATGACTACTCCAGTCATTTTTTTGCTAGCTGGATAAGGATCATTGGTAAGTGTAGCAGCTGGTCCTATGAAGACATTCTTTCCAATTCTTGATAGTGGTGGTATGTAAACCAGACCTTCTATCATTGTGTTTTCTCCTATCTT
>JAGWGS010000102.1 GCA_028867235.1 Nitrososphaerota archaeon
AACAAACAACATTACAAATTCAGAAGTAAATTCAAAATGAGGTATGATACTTGATACAGCAATCTCTTGCCAATTTCCTCCTACAATAAATGCTGTAACAACATATGCAAGTAAACTAAGAGTGAGATACTTGAGTATAGTGACATATTTTTTATAGGAAATGAAAATTTCCATACATACTATAAATGCAGAAAAAAATATTGTGATTGCTACTATCGGAATTTGTGGTAAGACTAGTTTTATTGATGCAGACATGGCTCCAATATCTGCGCCAATATTTATTGTGTTGGCAATAAGAAGCAGTCCTATTATTGGATAAACAGTATTTTTTGAATACCTATGTTTCATGATATTTGTAAGACCACTGCCAGTAACAAGTCCAATTCGTGCACACATTTCTTGAATTGCAATCATCAAAGGCAACTGAAACAATGCCAGCCATAGCATTCCAAAACCAAATTGTGCTCCTGCTTGTGAGTAAGTTGCTATTCCAGATGGATCATCATCAGATGCTCCTGTGATTAGTCCCGGTCCTAAGATTTTGAAAAAGGAACTTAGTCTATCAAACAAATATTTACACCTTTACAAAGAATTTGCAAGATAAACATACTTGGAAATTACTCCCATTTAATTAAAAAGAATTCTAAATTATCGAATTTGATAACAGCCATATTGTCTGTAAATGGTTATCAGTGTTGATAATTTAGCACCGGTTAAAATCCCGTTAGCAAGTATTATCGGATATGAAATTAATCATGTTACTTTTGGTTGCAGTATCAATATTGGTAGTAAATACAGCATTTGCAGATTCACCCCAGACTGGAATAAAGGGATCAGGATTTGCTCTGATAAATGGCGATTCGCCTAAAATGTATACATCAAGTGTCAAGATTTTCTTGCATAATCAAACAGTTGATAATGGATATGTTATGATCAACTCAGAGAATTCAATAATAATTGCAAAGATTGCATCAAATGGATGGCAATTTGCATATAATGAAGATGGTTCATTTCATGCCAGTGGACCAGTTACATCTAGACAAAATACATCATATTCCTTAGTTTTAGATGGAAATAGAATCATTTCATCAGGAGCAGGTTCATTATGGAAGATAAGTGCAGAAATGACAGGAAATGGTCAGAATTATCTATTAGAATATCTAGCAAATAACAAAGACTATTTTAATGCAGGAACATCAGGTTCGTCACTTACAGCCAACATAACAATTCCAAATGGAAACTCTGCACAATCTAGTGTAGGATTCTTTGTGCCACTTAATCTAGAGATTTTGAGAGGTACCACAGTTACATGGCAAAACCAAGACAACATAGGTCACACAATCCAAAGCATAAATGACAAGGGAATTATCATCCCAATGTTTAACAGCCCAGTTCTAAAAACAGGGGACACGTTTGTCTACAAGTTTACCAAACCAGGAGTATACCATTACTACTGTTCCATTCATCCTTGGAGAATTGGCGTAGTAACAGTATCATAAGTACCCACACAAATCCAATCAAGTATGTCTTTTAATTATAACTTTATTTTCAAATGTAATTTACACACATACCTATACAGGCAGATTCAAGAAAAAATACCCAATAGCAATCCCATATACAACATGACCAATAAAACTTGAAACAGATGGTAGTATTCCATCAGGATGATCCCGCAATGATATTCCGGTTATAGGTTTGTGGATAGGAAATAATGTAACAACCCATAGAAATAATCCATACAATACTCCTGAGAAAAATAGACTTGTGAGTGCAATTGGAAATATCCATAGTACTAACAAAAATCCTATACTACCCAGACCGCCATTTACAAAGTGTAACAAAAAAATTCCTTTGAAATGAAGATTTGATTTTGATAATTTGAAAAATTTAATACATAGAACTTGGTTTTCATGCCACTCCAATACACCTTGTAATCCCCATTTCTTCCATGATGGAATTTCTGTAGCAGTCATCAGAAGAGTAGCAAATAGACCGCCGAGAAATGCTACAACAAAAGACAATAAATCAGGTGTCATCATAACAATTCACAAAATTAGATATTACATTTACATTTTTTATTTTTTAAAATTTCTATCTGTTCCTCAAGGGAATTAATGAATTTGGTTTGTTTTGTAGAGCCTACGGCCAATCTTTTATCCAGATCACTTTGGTGGTTGTATCCACGATGCTTCATTTCAGATACTAGTAAACTATGCCTATTATACAGTGCGTGTAACTGGTTTTTCCAGCGTAATGTTTCTGGATGACGAGCATAACCCGTCTTATTTTGTGTCAATATAGTCCAAATCGCATGTAATTCCCTATGCTCTCCCAAAAGATGTAATTGACACAAGTTTTTTGGCTGAATATCCCAGATTCTCAATTAGAATGTCAACCTTTTTTATTAGAGATTTTAGATTTTTTCTGATTTTTTATCATGGCTTTCGCCAATGAAGAAACGCTATCAAGATCATCAGTAGATACAATAGCATCAAGTTTCAAGTCCTTCATTTCTGTTACAGCCAATCCACCCACAGCTATAGGTACAGAAGATTTTGATTCAATCTTATGTATGAGTCGTTTACAGGAAGACATATTTTCAGTAAGAGTCACAGAAATAAAGACAACATCAGGTTTAACATCTAGAACATAATTAACAACAGAGTCATGAGGTAGAGAAGGAGAAATATTAAAGACTTTGAAGCCTTTATTCTGCAATACGGATTCTAATACATTACATCCAAGATTGTGCCACTCTCCTTCAGGGGTACATATTATGATCTTGTATCCCTGTTGTGAGGTAGACATTCTTTCTGTTAATGTTTTTACAAATGAATATGCAGTATTGCTTGCTATATGTTCTTGAGCAATCTCAAGCTTTTTGTTTTTCCAGAGATCACCTATCTCATACATTACAATTTTCAGAATATAATCATAGAAGCTGGAAAGATGGAAAGATTTTGAATATTTATCATAAACACTAATGGCCCCTTCAAGATTCCCATCAACAAGAAGATTAGAGAATATTTTTCGTATTTTGACATGTTCTTTTTGTACATTGATTTTATTTCCTATATTATGATTAGTAAGGAAGGTTTGAACATTAGGAATATTTCGATACTCTTTTGGAATACTATCAATGGAGATATCTGAGACTTTACCAACGTATTTTATCGTTTTTTGTCTTGATGTGTTTAACTTTTCATCCCAAACGCTATGAACCAGGTAAGCATATTCAATACCTTTAATTTTTTTGCTTCTGATATAGACCAATTAATTTGGTATTGTGTCATTATTATTTAAAATAGTGCTAAAAATTCTATATGGTGCCAACTATTATACGCAATTTGTAAAAAATATTAGGCACTAGAATCATTAGTTATCACTAGTTTATATCTCAGAATAAAGACAATTAATCAATGAAGAAACAAATTGGCATGATTATAACACTGGTTGTTATAGGTTTTGCATTAAATCACGCATATGCAGACTCTGTTCCATCCTGGGTTAAGAATGATGCCAAGTGGTGGTCTGAAGATCAGATGGTTGACAAGGACTTTGTCAATGCCATGCAATATCTAATACAAAATAACATAATCAAAATTCCAGCATCCCAGAATACTAATACCACAAAATCTGATCACATACCAAAATGGGTAAAAACTAATGCAGGTTCATGGGCTAGTGATTCCATTACTACTTCAGAATTTGTATCAGGTCTTCAATACTTGATAGATGGAGGAATAATTCAGATATCATCAGTAGGAAATCAACCTCAGGGTTCAGATCAAACTCAATCGTCAAATACGACATCCATGAATGCGAACCAAACCCAATTGTCAAATATGACATCTGTAAGTTCAGAAACAACAAGTTGTGAC
This sequence comes from Nitrososphaerota archaeon, assembly GCA_028867235.1. Lineage (GTDB taxonomy): Archaea > Thermoproteota > Nitrososphaeria > Nitrososphaerales > Nitrosopumilaceae > Nitrosotalea. The sequence goes on from JAGWGS010000102.1 coordinate 3,882, forward strand.
AATGAGAAGACTCCTGCCGACAAGCAGACATGCCTGGATAATTTAGAAAATCAAAAGCAACTAGAAGCAAAGATGGCAAGCTCTACTCCATATCAGGTGGGTCCTGTGACTTATTATCTAGTAGGTACAGATGCGATTAACACTGGAGATGGCGAGATGATCATAATTCACACGATATTGGAAAATTCACAAAGTCCATCAAGTAATCCAGACTTGTTTTGCACCGGACCTTTTGCCTGCAACTATCATTTGTCAGACGGACAGGCAGATTACCCACCATCAATATTCTCCCTTACATCAGGTCATCTTGAACTAGTTTACAACAAGCCTGTTGTAATAGATTGGAATTTTTATAGCAAAGAAAATGTAGGAGGCTTTAATTTCGACCAATCAAAGCAATACTATTTCAAGATAGAAGAACCATTTGGCAGTCAATCAATACCACTGAAGCTAAACCTTCAGTGAAATTTTTTTACTAATATTACCAATAATTATAATAACTAATAATCATGTTCGCTAAACTCAGCTCCAAGTGCAATGCTAGCAATAGTTGTATTTGGTGTTGTTTTACATTGCATAGTAATATTTGGTAGAAACTGATAGAAAATTTGTTTCAGCAAATATTCTGTAAAAAGAGACCATTTTATACCAAGATTATGTTGTATGATAAAATGGTGTACGCCACCTTCTATTCGATGATCAGATGTCATTCCAGATGCCCTCATGTAATCTTCTAATGCTTCAATGGCTCTCTTTAGATCATAATTTCCTTTCATAAACATGACCCAATCTTTGATCATTGGAATCATGACATCAATTATCTTGTTTATCTCGTCGCCTTTCATTTCATCACCAAGTATTCTCAAAATTTCTTTTGGTACTGGAATTATCCCTATCTTATCTGCAAATCTATCCCATTTGACATATTTTTCTAAAATTTGCTTTACAAGTACATTTTGGGAAATCTTTTTTTGCATGGCCTCGGTTTCTAACTCTGTTACAATGTGGGCAGGTAACCTATAGCTGATACTTCGTGTATCTTCATGCTTTGAAGGATGTGGCTTTCTTTTGACTGACATGGAATAATCTGTACTGTCCCATACTGTCTTATATAATT
>JAGWGS010000103.1 GCA_028867235.1 Nitrososphaerota archaeon
ATGTCCTTCTATTCTTGCCAATCTTTTTTTAACTTCAGGCAGTTTGTGATGAGTCATGTAAGAACATTTTTCATTTTGGTGATATTTATCTAATCGGATGGTTTATCCAACATAACTAGAAACAAGGATGTAAATTCCAATCCCGGCAATTACAAATCCTACCAGAGAATCATTGTACTTTTCAGGAATTTTGGCAAATGTTTTTGCAAGTCCTAGTTTACCCAACTGGACCAAGAGCAAGAGTGTGAGAATGGAGGCAACTGCAAATACTACAGATAATTCTAGTGCAAAATAAAACCCAGATGATATAGCAGACAGATAAATCGGAATTATACTAGGATCTGGAGATAGTGCAGCTCCCAAGATTGCAAAATATCCTATTTTGTGTGATAGGTTTCCAGGTTTTGATTCCTTGCGTTCATGATCAGGATGTTGATGAGTATTATTATCATCGTGTTCATGAATGTGATCATCATGATGTTTATGATGATGTTCTTTTTTTAACAATGATACCACACCAACAACCAGACCCGCTGATACCATGATTATTCCTATCACAACATCAAGATAATGTGCAATTAGATGAGAAACCAATATGCCAACTGCGACAACTCCTAGTCCCATTCCAATTGACAATGCTACATGTCCAATGGCTGTGATTAGCGAAATTCCAAAGAGTTTCTTTGGAGCCCATCTCTTGTTTTGCGCAAGAACACACAAAGTCAACCAATGATCAGGGGCGGACATGTGTAGTATTCCTACAATCGCTGCTCCTATTACATATGTCAGAGAATTTATCAAATCTATTTGTCGTATAATTTAGGTATCTAAAAATATTATCCTCCCCCCCTGGATAGGACTAATAGATATCTTAGCAATACACCGTTACATAACAGGATTATTGATGAATTAAATAATCAAAAACCTCAAGTTAAAAACACATGTTTGATAACATATTTTCCAAAGTTACCAAGGCACCGGAATTTCCACAGGATTTTGAGTGGATAAATACAAAAGAACCAATATCACTTGAAAAATTACGAGGCCATGTCATAGTTTTAGATTTTTGGACATATTGCTGCATAAACTGCATGCATACACTTCCAGTGCTTGCGGAGCTTGAAAAAAAATACAAAGACGCACCAGTGGTATTCATTGGAGTTCATGCTGCCAAATTTTTCAATGAAAAAGAAAAACAAAACATTTCCCAGGCAGTTGCAAGATATGAGATATCCCATCCAGTAATTGTAGACCAAAACATGACAGTGTGGAGTAATTTCGGTGTAAACGGCTGGCCCACAATTGCAATAATAGATCCAAACGGCACCCTGGTGTACAGACAGTCAGGAGAGGGCCAAAAAGAGATGATTGAGGATGTCATAGATGTGCTCCTGGAAAAACATGCCAATTCTCACACACTTGCAAGAGAACCAATTGCCATACAGCACACAGTAAAAAAAGATACTACTACACTATCATTTCCAGGCAAGATATCAATATCTAAAGAAAAAATTGCAATTTCTGATTCAAACCACAATAGAATAATTGTGACTGACATGTCAGGCAAAGTCTTGTACATTATTGGAAATGGCAAGACAGGGTTTCAAGATGGTAACTTTTCTCAAGCATTATTTTGGAGACCACAGGGAGTTGTATGGTACAATGAAGATATCATCTTTGTAGCAGACACTGAAAATCATGCACTGCGCAAGATAGACTTACAGGAAAATCACGTCACTACACTTGTAGGAACTGGAAGACAGGGACCATGGAGATCACAAGGAGGAAGGGGAAAAGATACTGTAATCTCTTCACCATGGGATGTAACAACAAAAGATAATCTTGTTTTCATTGCAATGGCAGGAAATCACCAGCTGTGGGAATACAACATCACCACAGACATTGTAAGACCTTTTGCAGGAACAGGACAAGAAGATATTATTGATGCAGATAGAGCACGTGCACTTCTTGCACAGCCAAGCGGAATTTTTCAGTACAACAACACAATCTATTTTGTAGACAGTGAGACCTCATCAGTCAGGGAACTTGATCTTAACACAGGATACATCAGAACCATTGTAGGACATGGACTGTTTGCATTTGGCCACAAGGACGGTAATGCAAACCAAGCTCTATTTCAGCATCCACTAGGAGTGTGCGCCACACAAGATAAAATATTTGTTGCAGATACATACAATTCTGCAATTCGAGTAATTGACAAGACAACAGAACAGGTTGCCACAGTTGTAGGAAAGAAAGAAACAAGTGCCATGTGTAGACTGGACGACCCAAGTTGTGACACACTTGGATTGTATGAGCCAAGTGATGTAGAGTGGTATAATGACAAATTGTACATTACAGACACAAACAATCATCTGGTACGAGTCTATGATCTAAAGACAGATCTATTGCAGACATTAGATATCCAAGTATAACTATTCAAAAAAGCTCTCAGATACGACATTATTCTTTAATGCAAATTCCTTTAATTGTGAAAATTGGACTTTGCCCTTGTGGTACTGATCCCACAAAAAGTCAAGTGCTTCAATACTTGAGAGATGTTCTGGGTCCATGGAAGCTGTCTTGCCAAATGCCTCGGTGCAAAATTTTTGCAAGTCGGCAAACTGGAAATTATCAAGCAAAATACTCATCTGATCTACAGTATCATCTTTTGGTTTTCTTCCAAATAATCCCATGCAAATCAGCTTTGGCAGGCCGCCATTTAACTCCATCCTGTGTAGTATACAAAATTTTTGTAACAATCTAGAATAGGGTTTAAGTTTGTGTTCTAATCTATTATACCATGGAAAAAGCATACGTTTTGATCGGTTGCGAGCTTGGTGCAGAAAATGAGATTCTTGGAAAACTCAAAAAGATGGACAAGGTCAAGGGTGCACACATCGTATATGGAGACTATGATATCGTAGTAGAGGCTCAGGCTGATACAGAATCCCAGATGGACAGTCTAATTACAAAACAGATTCGCCAGCTGGCACGAGTCAGGTCTACTATGACCTTGGGCGTCGTAAACTAATTCCAAGACCTGCAACAAGTATCAAGATTCCGCCAATTGCAATCAGTTGGCCATTTACAATCCATTTCGGATTTGAATACATGAATGAATAGGTAGGTCCGACAATGGAATTTCCCTGCAGATAAAACACAATTCCAGATATCATAACTACAACACCTGTCAGAATCACCAAAATCCCAAGTTTCACGAATACTGTTTTTCATACCCTAAATAAAAGGCAAAAATGAGTTGATAAGAAAGGCAAAATCATTTCGATTTCCTTCTTTAATTTCTAATTTTAAACGATATTCCAGATTGGACGAGTGGGGAGTAGACATATTTGAGATGAAGAATAACCGTAGTGCTATAGATATCGCCATATTTGCAGGCGCTGTGGCATCAGCTCTAATCGTATATTTGATCTTTGGTCCATCAATTGATGCAGCCATAAAACAATCACCATTAATTATTGATATCATGTTTGTACCATCGTTTGGAATCGGATTTTTGTACGGATTGAGAATGACTGACAGGGTAATGCATCCGTCAGAATCCCGCAGTCCTACCAAGAGAGCAATCTACAAAGTATTCTTGTTTTTGTTTATCATGGGAGCCATATTTACTACAGTATCATTTGCACTTCACGGAGGAGCACATCCTGTCCACAAGTCAATCTTTTCAGATGGACTAATCCCATGGGCATCAGATTTCATTCAAGCAAACGGCGGACTGACATTTTTGATTGTATCAAGCATTACAATAATGGCTGCTGCCACAAAAAGAATAGTTGGCATGGAAGGAATCCTTAGTAAATTATTCACATTTGTTGGAACCTACATATTTTTCTCAATGCTTGCAATGACATTTACCCACGCGGACCCCACACATTCCCAAGTGTACCTATATGCATTTTATCAAGCAGGGATTGTTGGTGGAATGTTTTACCAAATGAATAAACTGACAACAAGGGCAAACATGTGGGAAGACTATAACAATGGATTTTAGAATTTCAATTTAGGTACAAGCAATATCATTGATACTGCCAATACCATTACAAGTGGTACAATGCTTGAAAATTCTGGAAGATACGTAGTGCCTATAACACTTGTCTTTATAGCACCAGTCTGATTGAATTTCAGCATCACAGTGTTTGAATCAGTTCCAGGAGCTACAACTGCAGAGATTGGCTTACCATCTTGTAAAACAGTAAGATTTCCACCGATTAGATTTTTAGGAATATCAAGTTCTGCAATCTTGTCAGGATATGAGCTGTTTCCATAAAAGTCGAGTTGTTTGTTTTGTTTGTTAAACGTAACATTTGACATGTCATAATTAGATACTGTTACTACATCAAAGGTATAATTTTCTGCCTTTATATTCCAAGTCCACTTTATTCCAGGATGATCAAGCCCCTTTCCAGTAATTACCTGCTGTGCAAAAGCAGGAACTGTCATCATACTGGATACTAATACTAGTGATAAAATTAGATATTTCAATTTCTCAAGACAGCAAGTTTTCCACGAATCTCCTTATCTTTTATGATTCGTGGATGAGATGGGTCTGCAAGTATGACTTCGTACCAGAGATACAAACCGTCCTGATGAACATAATATGATCCAAGAAGATTCATGTTTGGAAATCTCTCAAGTACCCTGCGTTCTGCAACATGTTGCATTCCAAGTGCTGGTTTAATTCTCAATACACCAAGATGCTTGGGTCTTCTTCCTGCAACTGGTCTTTTCTTGCGCATGTTACCTTTTCCTACTCGCATTCGTACTACAACAATTCCCTGTTTTGCCTTGTATCCAAGTCTTCTTGCTCTCTGGATTCTGCTTGGCCTGTCGATACGAACTAGAGCATTTTGTTTTCTCCATTCTATTGCCTTGGCTCGAAGCTCTGGGGAATTTTCCTTCCACATGTTTATCCAGATTTGATCCTGTCTACTTGGCATACACCGCACT
>JAGWGS010000104.1 GCA_028867235.1 Nitrososphaerota archaeon
AAGTCGTAGCGGAAGTTCATAGTTGGTAAGAAATGCGGTGGCTGTTCCACCAACTGTACCAAATACAGACACTGCTGCAAATCCAAGCGAACCACAACTACATGCGCCTGCACTGGCACCAATCATAGAGCCCAAAAATCCAGATCCAGACTTTCTCATACTTGTACCCATCATACGGATACGATAAACACTAAGACTTGATACTAGCCCAGATAATGCTGCCACCAGCGCAATCAAGGTGAAATTAACTACATCATAGACAGGCACATAAAATATGAATTTAGGGGAAAAGAAAACAAATTCAGATACTATTGAGAGTGCAAACAACAATCCAGAAAATATTGAAACAGACAATACAATGTATTTCAGATTAGAAAAAACTAGACTCAATGCTTGTCTATGCAACATGATTAATTATAGCATCAAATTATTTAATGATATTTCCAAATCTTGTTAGATATTAACAATCTTGTAGTACAAGTTGAATTTGGAAAAAAACTTAAATCTGAAAATTAGATCACATGTGTAATAATGAAAACTGTTTCTTTATTGATCATTATAGCATTCACACTAGCTGGCACTTCATATGCTTTTGCTGACAGCATGTCAGGAAACGATTCAATGATGAATGATAAAATGTCAAATAATTCCATGATGCATGATAACATGTCAGGATGGGGAAATGGAGCCATGATGAACGAAAGCAGCATGATGTCTGACAGAAGTATTGATCTTTCCATGGCATCCCCTATTCTTGGTGCTTCAAGCGCACCAGTGACAATAGTAGAATTTGGAGACTACCAGTGTCCAAAATGTGATGCATGGTTCAAGAGCGAAGAACCAACAATCAAGACAAACTATATCGATACAGACAAAGCCAAGTTGTATTTTGTAGACTTTCCATTTTTAGGTGCAGATTCACCAATAGCTGCCCAAGCAACATACTGTGCAGGAGATCAGGGAAAATATTGGGAATATCATGACTATCTATACTCCAACCAAAAAGACATACAAGGCGGTTGGGCAAATGCTGCTAGTCTCAAATCTTATGCAGGAATACTAGGACTTGATGCATCCAAGTTCAACTCTTGTCTTGATTCTGGCAAGTATGTAGACAGGGTTTCACATAACAAAGATGTTGGTACGTCAAAAGGAGTGCAAGGAACGCCCATGTTTTTCATAATAGGTTCAACTGGTCCTATGCAAGAAATAGTTGGACCACAACCAGCATCCGTATTCTCAAATGCAATAGATCAGGTTAGTACGCAACCCGTACCAGAGTTTGGTCCTATTGCAATTTTGATACTAGTGGTTTCTACAATATCCATAATCGTAGCATCTGCAAAGACCAGACTGGGATTTACTTGAGTTACAAAAAATCATACTGTGGCGATGTGTGTAAATAGAATACAAATTCTAAATTTATATCATTTTTTCTTTACAATATGCAGCCAGTTCATTGATATGTATTGACCACCCTTCATCATGATTCTTAGCGCTCTCACGGTCAGATTCCTTACCTGTAAATCCTGAATGAGTCAGAGTCAGCCTAGTTTTGTTTGTGTCTAGTCGTTCTAGTTCCCAAGTCACAGTTGTTTGAGGAAAGTTTGTAGATCCATCCCATTTCCAAGTGTAAACAAGTTTTTTATTTTCTACAAGTTCTATAATTTCACCTATACTAAAAGAATCTCCATCTTGATGATCACAACTTCTTCTTGTAGAATTTTTTAAAAATGAGAATCTGAACTTTCCTCCAACTTTTGGTTCAAGTATTGCAACATCAGGAAGCCAGTGAGTCAGATCTTTAGGATCAATTAATGCGTTGAACACTACTTCTGGAGATGCGTCAATATCAATTATTTTTTTAATTATATGTCCAGTCATTGTTTTTTCTTCCTTTCCTTGTTTTCAACAAATTCTTTGAGAGAATTTAGATTATATCCCCACATTTTTTCAAAAAAACTAATTACTTCAAGTGATTTTCGTTCATCAAGAGAATAATATCTGTTCTTACCAAGTTTTTCTTCAGTGACAAGGTCAGCATTTTTTAAAATACGCAGATGGGACGATAGTGCAGGACTTGTAAAATGAAAGTGTTCTGCAAGTTCACTAGGAGTCATCTTTTTTTTCCTAAGAAGCATCAAGATCTCTCGTCGATTACCATCAGCCATTGCTTTCCAGAGAGATTCCATATAATGAAATAATTAAACAATTATTTAATTGTTTAGTCAATTGAAGACCCAAATAACATTTGACAAAAGAATCAATCAACCCAGAAAATCATTTACACATATTTTTGAAGAATTCTTCTCCGGCGTTTTTTATTTCCTCGTGTGTCATGTCCTTTTTATGAGTTGCAATAGCCCATGCATGCCCATATGGATCTTCAACAGATGCAAACCTATCCCCCCAGAACATATCTGTGACTGGCATCTTGACTTTGGCACCCGCAGAAATAGCCTTGTCAAACACCGCATCTACCTCATCTACATACAGAAAGATTCCACTGCTTGTACTACCTGTTGATTTTGGCGATAACATACCCATCTGCTGATTTTCTTCGCCCAACATTACAAGTGAGTCACCTATCTTGATTTCAGCATGCATTATGGTCTTACCATCAGGTCCCAAGAATCTGGAAACTTCTGTTGCACCAAACGCCTTTTTGTAAAATTCTATAGCACTAGATGCATCTCTTATTGTAAGAGTAGGAGTAATGCTGTGATATCCATCCGGAATTGGTTTTGTCATGGTTTTGCTATATCTTGTATCCCATATAAAATAGACACAAAGAAAATACAATCTGGTATGATGTTCTATATTTAGGCACTAGTCCAATGATTTGAAGTTTCCAAGAAAATTTGTCCATATTTTCTTGCAATTTCAGATTCAATACTCCAATCGACCATTCCTTTGGAAAGCAGTTGGCTTACTTTATAGAAATAGTTTTCAAGTCCAGGAGGACTGATTACTAGAAATTTCCCACCATCTTTACCAGAATTAAATTTATGAGATACACCTTTTGGTACTGTTATCGTATCTCCCTTTTTTACATCAATTGTTTTATCTCCAATTAGAAATTGATATTTTCCATCTATAACGTGAAAACTTTCAGGCCCTCTTGGATGTATGTGCAGTGCAGGTCCAACATTTGGTGGATGTTCAAAATGGATGACAGAGTACATTCCATCAGTTTCACCAGTTAGAACATGAATTGTCATTTTTGTTCCATGAAAGTTGCATATCTCATTTTTCATATATTATCAACACATTGTCATTATAAAATAGGCAATAAAAAATTATTTGAAAAAAATGATTGACCAGTTTAAACTATGGAAGACTTGCTTTTAGGCATACCACTGTTGTGCAATTTGTTGTACCTGTGAGATAGACTGCTCCAGGTTTGTAGTTTTTGTGTCTTCTCCTGCATTCATACCACCTGCAAGAATTCCACGAATGTCAGAATAGCCCATAAACTGGAACTCTACTTTTGTCAATGATAATGCGTGTTCCCATGATACCATAGGGCCTTGATCATACATTCCTCCAGCAGATACAAGCGCAAGAGCTTTTTTTCCTCCCATCAATCCGAGATATTTTCCATCCTTGACAGCCCATGTCTCCCCTTTGAGCATTACTGAATCAAACCAGGCCTTGACTGGAGCAGGCATTGAAAAATTATTCATGGGATATGCAACTACAACAATATCTGCAGATTGTAGTTGTCTGGTCATCCTGTCCATTTTGCTTAACATTTTCTTTTGTTCATTGTCAAGTTCTTCTCCAAGATAGTTTCGGTGTATGTATGCTGAAAGGTTTTGCTCCAAGAACAAATCCGGAACATCCTTTGTAAGATCAATCTCTTCAATCTCAGAGTTTTTTATCTCAGAGACAAATGCATCAAGCATTTTTTTGGTATTTGATCGTTGATTTCTTGGAGTGTACTTTACAATCAATGTCTTTGTCATCATCATGCAGCCTCCGCAGGTACAGAATTCTTTTGGTATTGTACTGGAAGATCAATCAATATGATTTCACTTTCCTTCTTTCCCTGTATTGCGATATCAGATTCATCTTGAATCTCTGCTGCATCTCTTGTATCAAGTATTTTTCCATTGACTGTGACTTGTCCTTCAATTACAAACAAGTATGCAATCCTTCCCTTTTTGATATTGTGCTCCATCTCAAAACCAGGCTTGAGATGTGATACATAAAACGAAGCATCTTGGTGTATTCCAAGACTATCTTGTTTAGATGCATCTTTTTGTCCAATCACTTGCAAGAGCTTGTTTGTTCTATCATCTTTTGAATATTGCTTTTGTTCCCATGATGGCTTTAATCCCCGAGTATCTGAGAAGACCCACATCTGCAAGAGCCTGAGCGGCTTGACATCAGAATGATTAAACTCTGAATGAAATACTCCAGTCCCAGCAGACATTCTCTGTATCTCACCTGGCTGAATTAATCCATGATTTCCAAGACTATCCTTGTGTTCAAGGATGCCATCTATGACATATGTCACAATCTCCATGTCTTTGTGCTGATGAAAATCAAATCCTGTTCCAGGTTGGATTATATCATCATTGAAGACGCGTAACGGTCCAAAGTTGACTTTACTTGGATCGAAATATTCGGCAAAGGAAAAATGATGGTATGTTTCAAGCCATTCACTTTCTCCCTTGTAATGTTGGTTTTCTTTTGTGATTTTTATCATGACATACAATACATGAAAAATTACTTAACATGTCGTAAATTCGAATCTTGAATATTAAACAAGATTGTTTACAACATGCCTGTTTTATTACAGCCTGGCAATTTAGATTCGAGAACTTTTTAGTATAGAATATTTTTCTAGAGTCTATGGGCACATCGGATTTTGATTTACCAGATGAAATTTTCCTAGAACTTGCAAGTAAGACTCGCTGCCAGAT
>JAGWGS010000105.1 GCA_028867235.1 Nitrososphaerota archaeon
AGAGCGATTTCCATATTTCTTGAGGCAGGACCAGTTACCAACAATACATCAGCATGTCTTGGAGAAGATACAAAATGAATTCCAAATCGTTCAATGTCATAAATTGGATTGTTGAGAGCAGTAATTTCAATTTCACAGCCGTTACATGAACCAGCATCCACTTGGCGTATTGCAAGCGATCTGCCAAACATTTTTTGGGTTTTTTCTTTTAATTCGTTGCCAATCTGTTCATAAGATTTTTCTTGTGAAGGAGAGGGCGGACTGGAATAATCAATTATTTGATGTCTTATCTTTGCAGGAGCTGCTGGCTTGCTGTTGATCTGGATAGTTTTGGATGCAGTATCACTACAATAACCACACATGATGCATTTACCATTGTCCAAACCCATTACGTTATTTTCTTTGATTGAAAACAATGCCTTTGTTGGGCAGATCTCCTCTAGCATTTTTCTTTGATCATCTGTAGGTCCTGCTGTAAAGCTTACACTTCCGCGATAATTTTTACTTGAAAGTGAGTTGGTCAGATCCTTGATTGTTTCTATACCATTTCCCACTATGTCCTTTCTTGCTGTCTTGATCATAGGTCATTCCCCGAATAGGATAGATCCAGACTCTTGTTGACTAGAGGAAAGTCTGGCACGATGTCATTTAACACGGCTTGTTCTATAACAGGCCAGTTACAAAATGAGGCAGTTCTAATTTTGTATCTAAATATCGAGTTATCATCCCCAATCATAATCCAGTGAAGCGTTTGCCCTCTGTGAGATTCAGCCCATCCAAGCGATGATCTGAACGGTTCAATATGTTCTGGAATACTCGTAAAGATGGAATCATTCTCAAGATCAAGCAATTCCCCAATAATGTCAATAGAGTCTCGAACTTCTTGTACGCGTATTTCAAATCGTGCCAGTGCATCACCTGTTCGTTTTTCCATCTCAATTTTGTGCTGCATCAGTTCTTGCGGTGTCTTGTTATTGTGCAAGTAAGAAATTCCATAAGGATGATCATGTCTTGTGTCAATGTCTATTCCTGTACATCTGGCAACTATTCCCACTGTTCCAAAATCATGCGCAATTTTTTTTGGAATGGTTCCAGTACTGCGCAATCTATCCATGAAAGATGATTTTGATTTTAGTAGAGTTATGATCTTGTCAAAATCATCTGCTACTTGATTTATAGTTTCAATGATTAATTTTTTATTTTCATCTGTTATGTCGCATCTGACTCCTCCAATTCTGTTAACTCCAAAAAGAATACGGCTTCCACTTAGAGATTCATTGAGTCGCATCATTCTTTCTTTTAGAATATTTAATCTTGCAGCGCCAAAAGGAAAACTTGCATCAGTTGAGATCCCCGCCAATGTTCCTATGTGATTGTAGATTCGCTCTAGTTCTCCAAAAATGATTCTAATTTTTTTTGCTCGCTTTGTAATATCCACTTGCGCTATCTTTTCAATTGCCTGACAAAATGCTGACGAGTTTGCCACAGACTCGTCTCCAGCTATGCGCTCAGACAACAACAGTGCTTCATCAAGTTTCATTGATTCTGCAAGTTTCTCAATTCCCTTGTGCGTGTAAAAAAGGCGGGTTTCCAGATTGATTATGTTCTCCCCTAAAATACTGAATCTAAAGTGACCTGGTTCTATTATTCCGGCATGAACTGGACCAACCGGGATTTCACATATCCCTTCACCTTGCACTCTCAAAAATGGATACTCTTTTTGTTGCCTTTTGACCTTTGTCTCAAGTTCAAACTCTTTTCTGAGAGGGAAAATCCCATCAGGCCAGTGCTCATGCAATACCAGAGGTCTCGTATCAGGATTTCCAGTCGGAATCAATCCAAACATATCCCTGATCTCCCGTTCGTAGAGTACAGCTGCTGGAACGTGTAATGCGATACTTGGAAAAGAATCGCTTGTTGAAACTATGATAAAGATAAAGACATTGTCTTTTTCAAAGACATATCTGATTATAAAACTCCCAATGTTTTTTCGTTCATCAGAACAGATTATTGTTGCAAGTCTTGCATTCAAATTTTTATAAACATAATCACAGATTTTTGGCATGTCATTTAATTCCACATTGAGATGTAACTCATCATTGTTTTGGTAAGTCGTTGTTATTTTGTTTGGAAACTTGTCTGTAATCTCTTTTACATAATTTTCTAGATTTGTATTATTCATGCAAATCCTCCCCCGCTAATTATTGTTGATGCATTTTGTATCAGTGTCTGCAATTGCACAGGTATGTAAATACCAAAAATAACTACAAGCGAACACAATACTGCCATTGGTATTATTGCAAGCTTGCCCATTTCACCTTTTTTCATTTCTGAAATAGGATTTCCAAAAATCATTTTGAGAAGATGCCTCAAAAATACTGCGAAGGTTACAACTAGAAATAAAATTACTAATGATGTTGCAATAAACTGTCCACTCTTAAAACCAGAACTTAGAATTATGAATTCGCTCAAGAAAACATTGAATGGCGGCATTCCTACAAGAGCCAATCCTCCTATCAAAAATAAAATTCCAGTAACTGGCATCACCTTGATTATTCCTTTTATTTTTGACATGGCCTTTGCTTCATATTTCTGGCTTACAGAACCGCTTGCAAAGAACATCAATGGTTTTGCCATGGCATGATTTACAATCTGAAGCATCGCACCGTAGATTCCAAACAGGCCGCCAAAGCCAATTCCAAGCGATATGAGACCCATATGCTCTACGCTGGAATAGGCAAGCATTCTTTTCATGTCCTTTTGGAAGTAAATTGACGCTGCAGCAATCCCAATAGAAACTACTGCAAGTATTATCAAAAGATGGTTTGAAAATTCCGGACCTATCGACGCGCTGCTTACAATATGGAAGCGAATTATTCCATAAAATGCGCAGTTTAGTAGCACTCCTGACAAGACTGCACTCACAGGTGTTGGAGCCTCACTATGTGCATCAGGAAGCCAAGTGTGCATTGGTGCAAGACCAGCTTTTGTCCCAAATCCAACAAGTATGAAAACAAATGCAATTTTGACCAAATTAGGATCAAAAAGTTTTGCATGGTGCACCATCCCAGTCCAATTCATGGCGTCTTCAGAAGTATTTGCATTGATATTTGCATAATAGAAAAATACTGTTCCAATAAGTGCAAAGGAAAGACCAACTGTTGCAATTATCAGATATTTCCACGCAGCCTCGATTGCATTTTCCTTAAAGTAGAGCATTATCAGCAGAACGGATACGAGTGTTGTAGCTTCAAGCATCACCCACATTATCCCAAGATTATTTGCAATTGGAACTACAAGCATGGTTAGCAAAAACACATTGAAGCCTTGATAGTATCTTACAATGTGTTTGTCATCTACTGTGCCGTTGTCATACTGTCTGCCCATATAGTTTTTGGAATACAATGCAGCGACAAAACCTACAACTGAAATTGAAAGTAGAATCACCGCACTTAGTGAATCCACATAAAATGCATCTCCAAATGCCGTGATGGTTTTTTCAGATACAATTCTTGATACCAAAAGTAGCACCTGAATTAAGATCAGAGATGCTGTGCAGATGGTTATTATTCCAATAGTTCTCTTCTTTCTTAAGACTGTCACAAGGCCTGCTCCAACTATTGGCGGCAGAAGAAGGAACAGTATTGATAGATTAGATATGAGAGCGTCCACTAGTCATCCCTCAAGTTTTCAAGCTTGCCCACATCTAGGCTATCAAATGTGCGGCTTATCCTGAAGAGTAGTATGGAAGAAATCAAAATGCCAACAAGAATGTCTACAAATATTCCTATCTCAATAAGTAATGAGACTCCGTGGGTTAATGCCATTGCAAAGAGAAATAGGCCATTTTCTATGATCAAAAGCCCTACTACTTGGCTTAACACTGTTCTCCGGTTTACAAGCACAAACAACCCTATGAAAAACTGGGCCATTGAAACAGGCAAGTATGCGTTTACAATTTGATCAGATTTGAATGGAATCTGTTGAATAAGAAAATATGACAGGGCTACAAGTAATGCAGAAATTATTACTGATGCACGGATGCTGACATAAGGATTAGTTTCTAGTTTGAATTCAATTTCGAGTTTTCTTGTAACATATGTGAGAACCTTGGGAATAATAATTGATTTTATCACTAGTGTCAGGCCAGCAGCGATGTAGATTTCCCAAATGCCTGTCACGTATCCGATTATTGCAGTTACCCCTGCAAGTACCATTGATTGATAACGATATGCATTTAACCAATCCATGAATCCGCGAGTTACAACAATACCAAATGTGGCTATCAACAGTATTGCGCCAGAGATTGTCAAAACATCAAGCTGTATTGTTTCCATAAAGATCACTAAAGATAGCAGAGGACTATTCCTATCATCGAAGTGGCTATTGCTATTGCAATCAGGTCAGGTATCCTAAAGAGTCTCCATTTTGCAACAGATGACTCCATGAAAGCAACAAAGATTCCAAATAGTGAAATTTTTCCAACAAACATTAGAAACCCTACTGCAAGAGATGACAACAAAATTGATGAAGAAATTCCCCAAGGGACAAAGATGTTTATCATTAGTGTGAAAAGTATGATTTGTTTGATGGATTGTGACCATTCCATAAGCGCTAAACTTTTGCCAGAATATTCCAAAATCATTGTCTCATGAACCATGGTGAGTTCAAGATGTGTGGTAGGATTGTCAAACGGTAACCTTCCTGTCTCACCCAGTATGATTATGAACAAGCCTATTGCCGCAAAGATGATCTGTGCATGAGGCAAAAATGGAGAATTTGCAGATTCTCCAATTAATGTACTTAGGTTTGTTCCGCCATATGTTATTGCCACAACAAAGATGCTCAGAAAAAGTGCAGGCTCTAAAAGAGCAGAGATCATCATTTCCCTACTACTTCCAAGTCCGCCAAAGGAGCTTGCTACAT
>JAGWGS010000106.1 GCA_028867235.1 Nitrososphaerota archaeon
AGATATGGCAGCCTGGTGAGTCACCTCCTTTGGGGCATTAATTGATATCTTGCCGTCTTTTTCTGAGGTATCATATTTTGAAGTTATCTTTTCTGCAATTGCATATACAACATCATTTTCTATCCCATCTTTGAGTCTGTTTACAATCCTAAAGTTTGCCCTCTTTCCTGCAGGCCATGTTGGATCCACATCTACTTTTTTTGCAGCAGCCTGTACCGTATTTTTTGTGCTCTCAAAGTGTGTGATAAATTCTGCAAGTGCATTTTGATGTTTATTAAATATCAAGTCCTCTGCAATGCTTTTTTCCTTGTCATCAATCTCAGTGTACGGTATGACATCCTTTGGGTTGATGATTACAGTATCAAGACCATATTTTACAGCATGATACAAAAATACTGCATTTAGTATCTTTCTTGCACGAGGCGCAAGACCAAAGCTGACATTGCTCAAGCCAAGAGTGGTAAACGAATGTGGAAATTTTTGCTTGACAAGTTTTATTCCTTCTAGCGTGTTTTTCCCAGCATCTAAAAATTCTGCCTCACCTGTTGCAAGTGTGAACGTAAGTACATCAAATATGAAATGCTCCTCTGTTAGGCCATACTTTTTGCCTGTTTCCACAAGCAGTTCTGCAGTCTCTAGTTTTTCCTGCGGAGTCTTGGCCATTCCCTTTGGTCCTATGCACATGGCAACTGCAGGAACTCCATACTTTACCATCAACGGTGCAAGCAAGTGAAACCTGCTTCCATCGCCTTCAAGATTTATTGAATTAATTATTGGCTTGCCAGGTATTTGCTCAAGTGTTGCTGCAATAACCTTTGGTTCTGTGGAATCAATCACAAGGGGAGCATCAATCTCAAGGCTTAGCATTTTTACAAGTTTTTTCATAAACTCCAATTCATCTGAACGCTCTGTTGTTGCAACACAGACATCAAGACAATGTGCCCCATCGTCAATCTGGTCTCTTGCTAGTTTTACAAGTTCCTCATAGTTGTCGTTTAAGACACATTCTTTTGCCTTCTTGGACCCTTGTGCATTTAGCCTCTCACCGATAATTAGAGGTGGAGGATTTTGCAAAAGATCTACTGCCTTTAGTGCAGAGCTTACTCGCTGAATTTTCAACAGTATTTCATGTAAAGATCTTTTTCTAAATACCTAGCGGTTATTTCCTTCCTGATTTTTGTCAATTATTTGGCGCAACTGCGAAATATGCTCAGGGTTTGTACCACAGCATCCACCAATTATCCTAACATGTGGATACTGGACCAAAAAGTCAGCCATTACGCTAGCCATCTCTTTTGGCTCCATCTTGTACACTGCCTTTCCCCCCTGGTTTTCAGGCATTCCGGCATTTGGTACAACAAGCAACGGTAATGACCCTTGCTCATCAAGCCACTGGATACTTGGGACCATCTCCACAGGACCTGTGGAGCAATTCAACCCAAATGCATCAATTCCCATTTCTGATACAGTAGTGTATGCAGCTTGAACACTAGTACCAAGAAGCATCTTGCCGTACTTGTCAAGTGTGACATTTGCAATTATTGGAATTTTTTTTCCAGTCTTTTCAAAGGCCTCATGGCATGCTTCTATTGCAAGTTTTACCTCAAGGATATCCTGACTTGTCTCAACAAGTAGTGCGTCAACTCCTCCTGCAATTAGTCCTTCTACTTGTATCTCAAATGCCTGACGTATCTCATCAAGGGATATCTGTCCAAGAGAAGGATCGTTTGAGCTTGGCAAAAATCCAGTAGGGCCCATCGAGCCAACTACGTATCTTGGTTTATCAGTAAACTCTTTTGTCACATCAACTGCAAGCTGGGCAATTTTTTTGTTAAACTCTAGTGTCTTGTCTCCATAACCATATTCATCCAACTTTAGCTTATTAGAGCCAAAGGTATTGGTTTCAATACAATCAGCACCTGCTTGAAGATATGTGCGGTGGATTTTTTTTATCCACTCAGGTCTTGTAAAGGACAGACCGTCATTGAACCCATCCTTTCCGTCTGGAAAGTCTTCTGGTTTTGGGTTTAGTTTTTGGATTTCAGTTCCCATTGCACCATCAAAAAGTACAACCTTCTTTTTCATTAAAACATCAAGCGGAAGTTTATCCAAACCAGTTTTTGGTAAGTTTAATCGATTTAATTCTGTTTTGTTTTTGAATATGACAAAAATGCTCTTCAAAGGTTATAATCAAGTAGCCATGAGAATCAAATAATGGCAATAATCTATGAGATAAACCCACCAAAAGTAATTGAGGATACCATATTATCCCATGACCAGTTGTCGGGTTCCGTAGAGAAACTAAAACAGAGGGCACTAGAGATTGGCAAGGTCTGCGATGGCATTCACCTTACAGATTCAGTGCTAGGAGTTCCTCGTGTCTCCCCAATTACTACGGGGTTTTTTGTACGAAGTTCCAATAATAAAATTGACGTTACTGCAAGCATTCGAGTCAGAGACCGAAATATTACATCAATAACCCAAACAATCTGTGATGCAATTTTATTGAATCTAAATGGGGTCTTGGTACTCAAGGGCGATGCACCACCCCACGGTCCTCAGGATTCTGGACTGGTGCCAAGCGATGTTGTAAGACAGTTCAATGAGCAAGGATTTTCAAAAAGAATTGACATGTACTTGTCAGTATCAAGCCAGCCCAACTTTGAAAAAATGCATAAAAAGATAGAGGCCCAGCCAAAGGGGTTTGTCACCCAGGTAATTAGTTCCATAGACCAGGTCACAAGAATAGTGGACTATCTAAAACCACAGGGATTCAAAGTTATTCCATGCATATTGGTGTCATCAGAGAAGAACAAAAAATCAGCCCAGATGTTAAACCTTGACTGGTCCCAATACAGCAAAGACATGCCATCATTTATCAAGCAGACTGAAAAAATAGCAGGAAGTGTACTGCTTAGCTCTCCAAACGATTTTGCAGCAGCATTAGATCTATTACATCAACTCTAAAAAATATAATTGATAATTAGCACCTAGCTTAAAATTAAAGACAAGACACCTAGAGCGTATTACAACATGAGATTATTTCCAATATACATGATTCTTGGATTGGTAGGAATTATGATTGTAATCCATCCGGCATTTGCCAATGTATGGATACCTGATAACGAGTATTCTGGCTTTTATGATGTCAATGATACCTACACCGTAATTGGCGCGGTAAAAAATACCCAGGATACATCCATTGTTCCAACCATAACAATAAACATCAAGGATGGCTCAAGTCTTTATTCACAAAACTATACTCTATCTACAGTAAATTCACAAAAAGATATTCCGTTCAAGATACAAATACCTGAGATCAAGGGGAAAAACGCAACGCTTGACAGACCACAAGTGTTCTATGTAACAACAAGTCATGTCAACCCAGATGTGGATGTCATATACGACAAGACACTAAAAAAACATGGAGATGGCCATGAAACCGGCATGATACTAAACAACAGTACATCGCCTGCATACGGAATCAAGATTTATGCTGCCATTTATGGAAAGGATGGCAAGTTCTTGGATGTTGGAAAGAGCATCGAGACAGTCTCCAAGATAGACCCAGGACAGAAGGTTATGTTTTCCATGTATCCAGATCCGCAACATGCAACATCTGTTAGCTATTACAGTTGTTTTGTAGTAGGTGACAATCCTACAATTCAAGTTACAATGACAAGAGACGGCAAGCCGTACAATTTTACATATATTACAACAGGCTCTGTCACAGATGTCCAGTTTAACTATGACACCCGCAGCATTACTGCAACAGTGAGATACCCATTCCCTGATACAGGATATGTAAATTTCATGCTCCCAGAAGAATCTGAATCTGAAAAATTTTCAGTGCTCTCAGATGGTAAACCCATCCAGTTCATACAAAGCAAGGACCCAGATGGTTATTGGCATGTTGCGTTGACACTTGGCCCCAGATCTGTACAACACATTGCGATATCCGGATTTGGTGACCTGACAACAACACCAATGTCACAGAAAGAATATTATAGAAATTACATCCTGATTGCAATTCCAATTGTGGTAGCTGCTGTCATAGCTGTTATTTTGAAAAAGAAAAAAGACTAGACATTAGGCAAGTTTTGCTGCTGTAGAACTTTGTTCAATATACTCAAATCAAATATTCCTGAAAGGTCTGGTTTTTTCTCACCCAGAAATCCGAGACTAAATGCGTCACTTGCAGATTTTAATACCGACGATTGTATTGGGTCATATGTGAAATCCATTCTAGTAAAGGCTTCAGATATTACATCATTAGGAATTGTCTTGCCAGTAAGTTTTTGCACCTGGATATTGAATTGGTTTATTGCATCTGCTTTGTTGTTGTTTATCCACAGGGTTTCTTGCACGTGAGCTTGTAATAATTTTTGAATAACATCAGGATGATTTTGGAGATAATCAGATCTTGCAACAATCAAGGCGGTTGCAAACTTGCCATCAGGCCAGAGGTCTCTCTCATCTACAAGTATGGTACTGTTTGTCTGTTTGGTGAGTATTGTTCCCCATGGCTCTGGGACCCATGCTCCATCAAGTTCTTTTTTTGACACCATGGTAACAATGTCAGCAGAATTTGCAGGAGTTATGGTTACATTTCCTCCGTTTTCGGTTGCCTTGAATCCATTTTTGATAACATAGGAACGCAATGCTACATCCTGGGTATTTCCAAGCTGTGGTGAGGCAAATTTTTTACCAGACAAGTCATGGGCGGAATGTATCCCGGCATCATTTCGTACAACAAATACTGCACCTCCACTTGAGACACCTCCAATTATCCTGAGTCCGTTTCCATCACTTTTGATGTATCCATTTATTGCAGGATTTGGGCCTACATAGGCAACATCAATTCTTTTTGCAAAGAGCGCCTCAATTGCAGACGGCCCTGCATT
>JAGWGS010000107.1 GCA_028867235.1 Nitrososphaerota archaeon
ATGTGATTGATATCCATGGCTTCTCCTTGAGGCAGACCTTGTACCACATCTAGCAAGAGTATCTCATCAGTGACTTTTCGTAGAGCTGTAAATAATGCAGCGGCACCTCCTACCTTACCTGAACCGATTATTGTAATCATAAAAGGCCCTCTATGTGATCTATAATTAAACTTGACTGTTTCTTGTTAGATAGAAACGGTATGTGATTTTAAACAACGGACTAACAAATTATAATTTATATGCATTTCAAGATATTTAGAAATCATGGTGTTGGTTATTGACTCACAGATAGCTGGAATTTCAGGTGACATGTTACTTTCCTCACTGGTTAACATGGGTGCAAGCAAATCTAAAATAATTGACAGAGTATACATGGCAGAGGAATATCTCAAGGGTTCAAAAATTCTAAAATTAGATTTTGAGAAGATCATCAAACATGGAACTGCTGCAACTCACCTTGTTTTAGAAACAGATGAGAAATACCATGAAAGAAAAGGTATTGAGATTCAAGAGTGCATATTAACAATGTCAGACAAAGCTGGATTATCGGAGAAAGCTAAAGTTTTTGCACACGAGAGTGTGAAATCACTACTACATGCAGAAGCAAAAATACATGGTGAGTCTCTAGGATCAGTGCATTTTCATGAAGCGTCAAGCATTGATACTGTCATAGATGTATTAGGCACAGCCATTGCGTTAGATGATTTAAATTTATTTGCAGAAAAAATTATTGCGACTCCAGTGGCAGTTGGAGGAGGAAATCTAGAATTTTCTCATGGAATAACATCAAATCCTGCAAGCGCCATTTTAGAAATATTTCGAGATTCAAACATAGGAATAATCGGTGGACAGACAAGAGAAGAGATGACTACACCAACGGGTGCCAGTCTACTTGTAAATTTGGCAGATGAGTGCATGGAATTTTACCCAGGAATAAAGATAGAAGCAATAGGATATGGTGCAGGAAACAAAGACTTTGATAGGTTTCCCAACATTTTGAAGATTGTAAAAGGTCGTAGTATTGGAGAGTTCCAATCAGACACAATTCAAATTCTTGAAACAAATCTTGATGATGTATCAGGAGAGGTAATAGGATACATGATTGACAAGCTAATGGTAAATGGTGCAAAAGACGTCACAGTTACAAACGGTATTACAAAAAAAGGAAGGCCAACCAATCTTGTTTCCACAATATGTGATTCATCAACCATCGATAATTTGATTAACATATTGGTTTTAGAGACAGGAACTCTAGGAGTAAGAGTGAGATCATCTAGTCGTTACATTGTTCCAAGAACAATTATTACAATGCCAATTGCAATACATGGAATGAATTTTTCCATAAGATGCAAAATTGTAAAAAATAATGACAGTATAAGACATTTCAAAGTAGAGTCAGATGATATAAAATTGGTTGCAGATTCATTATCACTCCCATTTAGACAAGCACAAGATTTGATAAATGATGAAGTAAAACATAGGTTAAACACAAAATGAAAAAAATAGACGCTTTGATTGAGTGGTTTGTAGGAAAACAAAACGTACTAGTAGCCCTTTCAGGCGGAGTCGATAGTGCTTTAGTGTCTTATGCAGCTTACAAGGCATTAGGTACACATGCTGTGGCGGTAACTGCAGACTATAAGACACTGTCTCAGGAAGAATTAGAGTCTGCAAAAAAAGTTTGTCGAGAGATAGGAATTAGACATATAATCATAGAGTATAACGAACTTGAAAATCCAGAATTTGTGAAAAATGATAAAAATAGATGTTTTCATTGCAGAACAGAGCTTGCAGATCATCTTCTTGAAATATCAGAAAAAGAAAATATCAAGACAATTGTAGACGGTACCAATCTGGATGATCTTACAGAATACAGACCAGGAATAATTGCATTGAAAAAAAACGGAATTCAAAGTCCATTGGTTGAAAGCAAATTTACAAAATTAGACATCAGACATGTTGCAAGAGAAGTTGGATTATCAATACATGACAAACCATCAAATTCTTGTTTGGCATCACGTATTCCATGGGGTACCACTGTAACTGCTGAAAAACTTGCAAGAATAGAAAAAAGTGAAATTATGATAAAACAACTCTTCGGAATAAGACAGGTAAGGGTCAGAGACTTGAATAACAATGCAAGTGTAGAAGTAGATAAGAGCGAAATTACTTTACTGCAGAATAAAGAAAAAATGGACATACTTGGTGAATATATGAATAGTCTTGGGTTTTTCAGCACAATAATAGACCCTAACGGCTATAGACCTGGTAAGTTAAATGTGATAACAGATTGATCTACCTAGATAACGCTGCATCTACCCAGGTTCATGAGAAAGTAATAGAAAAAATGATACCATTTTTTAGAGAACAATATGGAAATCCATCTTCTATTCACAGCCATGGGAGACTTGCAAATACATCAATCCAAAATGCTAGAAAACAAATTGCGTCACTAATCAATGCGGATAGTAGAGAAATACTCTTGACATCAGGAGGAACGGAATCAAACAATACTGCAATTTACGGCATAGTATCACAAAACAAAGGTAGACACATCATAACATCATCTATCGAACATGACGCAATACTTGAACCATGCAAACGACTTGAGAGAGATGGATATAGAGTATCTTATCTTCCAGTGGATAAACACGGTCTGATAGATCTAGATGATCTTAGGAAAGAGATCTCTGAGGACACTTGTTTGATTACAATAATGTATGCAAATAATGAAGTAGGAACCATACAATCAATCAAAGAAATATCTCAGATAGCAAGAGAAAATAGGATTATTTTTCATACTGATGCAGTTCAGGCGGTAGGAAAGATACCCATAGATGTCAAAGAATCAGGAATCGATCTGCTTTCAATCTCCTCACATAAGATCCACGGTCCAAAAGGTGTTGGAGCGTTATACATCAAAAAAGGTACAAGAATATCACCTTTGATATTAGGAGGAGGACAGGAAGATGGTCTTAGATCCGGTACTGAGAATGTTGCAAGTATTGTAGGATTTGGTACCGCATGCGCACTCGCAAAAGATCACATGGATGAGAATATGGCATATCTTAAACAATTAAGTGATAAATTAATCTCAAGGGTTGTCCAAGAGATATCACATACTACACTAAATGGACATCCAGATAAGAGAATTCCCAATAACACACACTTTACTTTTCTAGGTATCAATGGAGAAGATCTAATAATAAAATTAGATGAAAATAAAATATCAGCATCTACAGGTTCTGCATGTTCTGTCAAGATACAAAAGGCATCACATGTGTTAAAAGCAATGGGTTTTTCTCATGAACAAGTCACAGGATCATTACGACTTACAGTAGGGATAACAAACACAGAACAGGAAATAGACAGTGCAGTAGATACTTTAAAGAAAGTGGTAAGAGAGCTCCGTGCAGTATCACCCTACAAAAATAAATATAATTTTTGATTAAAGGTTAGATTACTGGGCAACTTTGATTGTGTATTGGTTTTGATCTACAAGCGGAACTAGAGAATCCATTCCATTCCATACATAAATTTCAGCAGTATAGATTCCCGATGAAGTAGGAACCCATTGAATCGATTCACTAGTGGAATAATTTACCAAATAATCATCTACCCATTTGAGAAAGACGATCTTGTTACTGCTATCTTTTATCTGTACAATGTATGATATTTTTTGAGAATTTTGATAATTGGTGTTTGAAAACATACTGTTGAAGACAATAGTTTGTCCGATATGTGGGCTTTCCAAAAGTGGTCTTCCAGATTGATCATTAATTTGAGTATACTTTGTAATCTTGGGTGACATAACAGGCGGTACGTATGGAGTTGTAGGTGTAGATGTTGTAGGTGTAGATGTTGTAGGTGTAGATGTTGTAGGTGTAGATGTTGTAGGTGTAGATGTTGTAGGTGTAGATGATACTACGGATTCAATAACTACGGATCTTCCATACTGATCCCTAAAATCATGGTACCAAGCCTGAACATTACCTCCTACAGGAGATATCAAACCGGTGCCATCTTGGTTACATATCCATGAAGGCATTTTGAAAACCCCTTTGAATATTCCTGTACCAGGTCCGGTTTCAGTCAAAGTAAATCCGGTAGAAGTGAGTCCTCCCGTTGTTACTCCATTTATCGTACATTGATGAAAACGAAATCCCTTAATCCACACTTCTAAGAGTATATTTCCATTATTATCACCTACAGTATTAAATGCAGGAGAGTTGGGATCATTTACACTTGTATAAGTCACGATAGAACTAGAATCAGTAGCTAGATCAGGATCATTTACGGTAATTGCTACATCTGAACCAATTCTATAATTATTAGAATCAAGAGTAACCACACCTGTGTGTGTAGGAAGATTATTTTGTGAAGTTACTGTGACAGGTGCACTACTTTGAGTTCCTAAAACTGAAAAATGTACTGCGTTAGAATCTGTGAGTTCAGTGTTTACAAGAAATTTAATGTTATCACCAAAAGTACTGAGACTTTTTATCAAATTTGGATCAAATTGATTTAATTGATTTATTACAGCATATTCAATTGTTCCAGAAAATATTCCAGAGTTTGCAGAGGTTTCTTGTAGTTCTGCTCGATAGATAGCATTGTTGATTTGTTTATTGTTACTAGTTCCAAACGAGAATAGATCAAATACAATGGGTTGAGTATCTGTAGGATTCGAAAATGTACCAGAAGTATTAAAATTAATTTCTAAAAACACAGGCAAATTTGATGACATTGATTTGATAGAAGATACTGCAGAATTACTTAGTTGGATTAGACCATTACCTGATACAATTGTTCCAGAGGATACAATTGTGACAGGTGATGTACCAACAGATCCAAAATATAACGTCATAGTAGTACTAGAAAATGATGTTATT
>JAGWGS010000108.1 GCA_028867235.1 Nitrososphaerota archaeon
ACTTGCAATTGCAATAATATCAATAATTGCAGTTTCAGCAAAGACTGGACTAAGATTTATGCCAAAATACTAGAACTAGAAGTCAAATTTTCTTTTATCAATACATAAATACTCAAGATCCATGAGTATTTGCTAGCAAGTATGAAAAGATCAAGTGTCTTTTATTCATCATTATTAATAATTATGGTAATGGCAGCACCAGTTGCCTTGCCAGTTTTTGGACAAACTCCAGTAACAAATCCAAAAGGCAATCAGACAACAGCATATGATCTTTTACAACAAGAAGCCAATCAAACAGGAGTAAGTAAGGCGACATTATCACCATTAGCTGTTAACACGGATTTACCTACATACAATCAAGGTGACACAATCGTTATTACTGGACATGTAAGAGATACACAAAATGCCACAGCTGTCACTCTTCGAGTCTTCAATTCCTTAAAAAATATGATTTCAGTAGCACAGTTAGTTCCATCAGCAGATGGAAGTTTTACCAAGACATTTCTAGCCACAGGTCCACTTTGGAAGCTTCCTGGTAATTACACAATAGTGGCGCAATATGGTTTATACACAAATACAAATTCTACATTCCATTACAATGGTGGAGATGGTAGTTCTTCAATTACGAAGTTCATCAATGCAACATACTCATTACAATCAGGAGGTCAGACTTTCAACATTCCATACATAATTAAAGGTGGTACGGTAAGTAGCATGAACATACTTGCACCACAGTACACTTTAGAAGTCACACTAAATACTAATGCTGATGGCTCAATTACTCTCACACTACCAAGAAATATGATTGATGCAAAAGTACCACCTCCTCCCAATCCAGATGCAAATTTGACTGGAACTAGCAGTGGATACGATGTAAATCAAAAACAACTAGAAGATGATAAATTCATAGTTACTGTCAATGGTAAACAAGTCACACAATTTACTGAAACCAAGAATCAATATGCAAGAATACTTAGCATTCCATTCCACAATGGAGATTCTAAGATAGACATAATGGGTACAGTAATAGTTCCAGAGTTTGGCCCAATCGCAGCTCTAGTACTTGCAATTGCAATAATATCAATAATTGCAGTTTCAGCAAAGACTGGACTAAGATTTATGCCAAAATACTAAATTTTCAACAAACCTTATCCACACATTTCCAGCCTAGCACAAGTTCCGTTGATTGCATACCACTAAAACAAATTAGTTATTATACAAGACTTGAAAAGAAAATTCATGGATTTTGAATTTGAGGAATTTGAATCTGCAGAAGACATATTCACAGTAATGGCGACAATGGCTCCTCCAATGAAAAATATTTTGCCAATAAATTCATACAAAGGATATGTTTTTTCAATGATACCTCTGACACCAGCTTCGGGAAATTCATATTTGATGATATATGCAAAAGGAAAACTTGATGGTAAGTTACTAGAATTTGATATGAATTTGAAAAAATTCAAGAGTGTAGATACGGCAGAAAGATCAGACAAGATCTATTTTGTAGTATTAACTCCTAAATCAAATACGATTGCAGACAGGGCAATTAAGACTATAGAAAAAGGAACTATTACCTAGTATAAGTAGGTGCATTAACAGATCTACTTCTAGTATACTTCTCCATGATGTCTTCTGGAAGTTTACCATTGAACAAATCTTTAGACAGACCTCTCAAGTACCTCATGATTGCCCAAGTTCCAGCTTTTATCATGCCATACATGACTAGCTTCATAGGAGGACCAAAAGTCTTGTTTCTGATAATTATTGGAATTATATCATTAATAACTCGCAGATTGTGCTCCCATGATTTCCAGAATAGAGTAAATTGAGCCTCGTTAAGATTACCAAAATGCATAGAGTTCTTTTCATTAAAGTCTTGATATAACAAAGGCGCTACAAGACCGCGCATTCTAGTTTTCTTGAAATCTTCAATCAAGTCTATAGTATATTGAGTCTCATCAGGCGTCTCATCGGGCCATCCAATGATTATGGTTGCAGCAGGGAACCAATGATTTTCATTCATTATCCTAGCACCTTCACGTACGACCCAACCCCATTCATCGGTTGAGAATGGTTTTGTTTTTACACCAAGATGTTTTTTTACCATTCTAGGTGCAACAGTTTCAATTCCCAGATTAGTAGCAAGCCATTTTTCATTACTCATACCATTTATTTCAGACATATCATGTAGAAGTTTTGGATCAGCACATACTGCGGAAAATGTCATATGAGTAGTTCCCACAAACCTTGCACCTAATGATTTAAGGCCTTTCCACAATTCAATTATGGCATCATAGTTTGGTTGGAAGTTTCTGTTGTCACATCCGTAAAGTAACATTTCGTCAGAGTGTAACCAAATAGAATCAAATCCATAATTCAGATTCATTTTGGCTTCTTGTTGTAATCGTTCTAGTGGAAGAT
The DNA here is from genome assembly GCA_028867235.1 of Nitrososphaerota archaeon. GTDB lineage: Archaea > Thermoproteota > Nitrososphaeria > Nitrososphaerales > Nitrosopumilaceae > Nitrosotalea. The sequence continues at coordinate 2,425 of JAGWGS010000108.1, forward strand.
CTTTTTTGGATCTTTTGTTAACATCACAGAAATCACAACCACGCCCGCACCCTCGCATTGCTTCAATCAAGGAATTTACAGTAGGTCCCTGAATCATAGGAATATTCTGCATATTTTTAACAAAACAATGCATCAATTCTGGGGCATCACCTTGTTCAAGATCATGGAAAAGATCTAAAGCTAATTCATCTGCTTCTCCTACAACAACAGTATCTATACCATGAATTTTCATCCTATCAGTTTTAGCAAGTTCCCATGCACCGTTACCACCAACAACAACATGAAAATTATATTGTTTTTTCAATTGAATTATTTTAGCACACATTCTCTTGAATTTCATTGCAACATACGAAAGTTTTTCAGGTGACATTGTAGTAGTTACAGGAGCCATACCAAGTGGATCCATCACATTTATTCCAACTACCTTTGTATCAGGACCAATACATTTTTCCAGATGATCAGGATTTGCAATAAAGACATCTTCTCGTTTATATCCTTGTAACAGAGCAGATTCGACTCTTCGTAGTCCTACTTGAGCAACCTTTGCTTCACCAGTTATTTGATCAGTTTCAACCGGAGGACAAAATACCTTATCAAAGACCCATTCAGGGACTACTTCATACGGACCGCATGCAATGAATCCATAGAGAAAATTACCTCTGTAATTGGTCATGAGACTACGATCTGCAGTCAGAACAATTCTCCTTCCTGCCATTCCTTTCTTCGAGTTCTTTCTACTATGATATAAATCGTTTACCTTGTTGCGTTTTTTTGAAAGTTTTTTACTTTGAACATATAAACAGGCATACTTTCAACTACAAGCAATGAGTGTTGAGCCAAGACATATAGAGGCACACCAGAAGGAGAGCAGTTCAATAAGAGATTTCGTGTTTGGATTTGGGGATGGCATAAACACTTCATTAGGGCTAGTGGCAGGTGTAGGAGGAGCGGAGGTATCATCCAACATAATCATACTTGCAGCTATTGTAGCCATGTTTACAGGTGCAAAAGCAATGGCAGTCCAAAACTATCTTGCTGTGAAATCACAGAGACAAATATTGGATTCAGAGATTGAACGCGAGAAATGGGAAATGGATAATGTTCCAGAAGCAGAACGGAAAGAAATTGAAGAGGTGTACAGAGCAAAAGGATTTTCAGGTCAAGAATTAGAAAATATAGTCAACAAGATAACATCTGACAAAAAAACATGGTTAGATACAATGCTTACAGAAGAGTTAAAATTGAATTTAGATATTGTAGGAAGTCCACTGAAGAGCGCATTTCGCATGTTCGGTGCTTTTTTGCTAGGAGGAATATTGCCAATAATACCGTACTTTTTTTTGAGTGGATATGTTCCATTGATTGTAGCAATAGGAGTGAGTCTTTCTGCATCTTTCATAATTGGTGCAATAAAATCAAAAATTGCAAACATCAGCATATTACGTGGAGGATTAGAGATGGCAGGGTTAGGTACAGGCATAGCACTCATAGGATACGGGATAGGTTCTGAACTTGGAAGCCTAGGTATAATCAAGACATAGTTTTCTTTCGAATACTTCGATTAGCAACATTGGCTGCAAATGCACCTGCACCTATGCCATTATCGATATTAACAACTGTCAATCCCAAGGTGCAGCTTTGTAACATAGATGCTAATGCAGCAATTCCTTTTTCCCCATAACCATAACCAACTGAAGATGGGACTCCAATCACTGGAATATCTACAAGTGATGAAACTACAGATGCCAGTGCACCTTCCATTCCAGCAACTACAATGATTGCATCTACTTCTTCACTTATCAATTTCTTTATTACAGGAAAAACCCTGTGAATACCTGCAATTCCAATATCATAACTACAAATGCATTTACACCCCATTGCCTCACATACCAATCTTGCTTCTTCAGCAATGCCTACATCAGATGTTCCTGCAGTAAGTATTCCCACTTTTCCACCAGTAGAATGTAACTTTTTAGAAAAGAGTATAGTTGTAGTATTTTTTCCGGTGCATATTTTTAATTTATTTCTTTTAGAAAAAGATAGTATTTTCTTATAGTCATCTTTGTTTATCCTAGAAACAAGAACTGAATCAGACTTGATAGTTGTCGCAAGTATTATTTTTTTGAGATCCTCAAGTTCTTTTTTCTCAGCAAATATGACTTCAGGAATACCACGACGAAGTTTTCTACTTGTATCTATTTTAGCAAAATCTTCAATTTTTTCCACTGCATAAAGAGAAAGCATTTTTTTAGCTTTAGTTATGCTTATTTTTCCAAGATCAAGAGATTCCAATATTTCTGTAAGATCCAATTAATAATCAATAATCAGCATGTAGTTAAAAATTTAATCAGTATCACAGATTAGATATGGCATTTTTGACACTTTCTACTCCTTTTTTGAACCACTCTTTTTCGTTGGAATCCAAATCTAGTTCAACTATTTTTTC
>JAGWGS010000109.1 GCA_028867235.1 Nitrososphaerota archaeon
TTTGAAGAATAATATCACATGAAAGACATTGAACTAAAATTAGAAAGTCTTACTTTCAAACCTCATGAGACAATCAAAGGAAAAATCCAAGTTAATTATCCGGGAAGATATGATGGAGTTGTAGTAAATTCTCAGATTCTTGGTTCTAATCATCTTATAGTTTACAGATCGTACAATAACAAGTCCATTTCACAGAATCTATCAAGATTATTTATTAACAAAAATGACATGCCACAAAATGTTGTTGAATTTACTGCTTCGATAGAATTTGAACCAAAAGAGATTCATGAGATAAAATTTAGGGCATCTATAATTCAAGAACATAAAGAGATTGAAAGTGACATAATTTTTGGAAATCTAGTACCATAAAAATCAGGCTCAAAGTACTAAGATGTTAATGCACCGTGCTCTATTGTTATCTGTCCTTTCATCCATGGATGAGGCTCACAATGATATGTAATCACTGCTTCTTGAGTAAAGACAAATTGGTAGCTAGTACTGGGTTTGATTACTCCCGGAGATCCAAAGTCACCGCTGTACTGATCTTTAAACGGTTTATCAGGCGTAACAGTGTGAGCTGTATCACCAGTATTTTTCCATATTACCAAATTATTTACTCCAAGTTGTGCTTTTGTGGTCTTAGGAACAAAGTTTTGGTCTTGTGCTTGATTTTCTGCACCTGGAACAATAGTTATTGTTGTAGTATCTCCAGGATGAAGGATTTTGTCCGGGATTATTGGCTTTGCGTTAAGTTCAGGAATAAAATAAAGCTGATAATAAGAAACTCCAATAGCAGCACCTACAATAACTGCAATTAATCCTATTCCATACGCGTGACTAGATGATGGTAGGCTCAACTATTTTTCAATTTTGTTTGTTGCCTTATAAAGCTATACAAAGCAAATTTGCAGATACGATATAGAAAAATAAAAAATTACTCTTTGCTGTCAAGCGGTTTTGGAGATTCAGATTCTGTAGGTGGGGGTGTAGGAATTTTCTTTGCTTCATTTAATCCATGTCTGTAGAGATGGAACATGCCAGCAAAGACCATAAGTATCAAGCCTGTTAGAAATAGTGCAAAGTTCTTCATGCCACTTAATGCCGCATTATATGCGGCAATGTTCAGATATACTTGAAATGCCAACAGTCCTACAATAAGCCAGTTTATCCATTTGCCAGATAGATTAATTGGTGATGATCTATGAGGAGCCTTGGAAGCTGCTAGTTTTGCCTTTCTTTCAGATTCTTTTGCAAGCAATATCATCATGTAAGAGAATCCAAAGCCAATCGGAACTAGCAACAACATTACCAAGTAGAAAAATATCGGATCGATTACAAGTCTTGCTACAAGCGGTTTTGTAGTATCAGGTGTGATATAGAATCCCCAGTATGTAGTCACCATAACTTGTGCTATACCTGTAATTCCAAATGCTGTAATTATCGGTCTATCCTTCCACGAGAATTTTTTGTATCTATCAATGAACGGGGTCATAGCTATAGCTACAATGAACACCCCAGGCCATAGTACACCTGTTACAAACTTGTCATATTGAGTTCGAAGGAATGCATAGATTCCAGTGAGATACCATTCAGGTACCGTGATACCAGGAGGTACAGTTGGTTCAAACTTGGAACCCAGATCTACCGGGAAGACTCCTCCTGTCAGGAATATTGCTCCTGATATTGCCATTACCATAGGGACATCAAATACAAGGAATCTTGGCATGTGTACTGCCATTAATCCAAGCATCACTATAGGCAACAGGAATACATGCATTGTATAGAACCTGAGAATAAAGTCAGCAAATCCAGAACCGAACATAGCATCTCTAATAGTAGGCCCTACCACTGGCATTGAGTTTGTAAGAGATGCAGCTATACTGATTGCAAGTTCTGCTCTTTCACTAAATATGATATCATATCCAGTAAATGCTTCCAAGATTGTTACAGTGCCAAGTACTACCCCAGTAACCCAGATGATTTCATTTCGTATCTTGTATCGTCCACTGAAATATTGATAATACATGTGAAGTACTGCAAGAAGTACCATTGCATTTGAAGCATGATAGTGAATATTACGTATCATAAACCCATATGGTACGGTATCATTAATTTTAGCAACACTGTCCCATGCTCTATCCAATATGGGTTGATAATAGAACATCAACAATGCGCCAGATATTCCGAGAATCACAAATATTACAAACGTCAGCATTCCCAAGAATCCAAATGGACTTACAAATCTTGCTGGAAATGAGAATTTTGTACCAATGAATACAGTTCTTTCAAGTCCATCCCAGATCCAGTAGAAGAAATCTACTAGACCGTTTCTACGTTTTAAGGAAACGACCATATCCCACTACACCGTTTTCGTTAACATTCCATACAGCTGGTTTAATCCATAAATTACCATCGTTATCAGCTTCAAAATAAAGAGTTGCCAACACATTTGAAGGAGAAGCTTGGAGAGAAGCAGGACCTGCAAATGCTTTACCATTTAACGGATTATACATACTTCCATGACATGGACATTCGCCTCTTTTTCTACCTTCCTGAGGCCAGTACTTCCATAAACACCACAAGTGTAGACAGACCATACTATATGCCCTGAAGGCACTCACATCATCTTTGTCTCCACCAAGTTCTTCTGGAAGTCGTATAAATTGCCATTTCTTGAATGCTTCTTGATCTAATACAGAATCTCCTGTTTTTGGATAAGTGATAACCTCAGAATGATTTTTTGGAAAAGTTTTGACATTTGCTTGTGTACCATCAGGTAGTATAACTTGAGCTCTCTCAAGAGAAGCATTGGATGGATTTGGCATGAATTTACCCCATGGAACAAAAGGTGTAAAAGTTAAAGCAACTCCTGCAGCACCAAGTAATTTGAGAAAATCACGACGTGATAGGGCATCCTTGGCAGAATCTTGCTCAGACATCCAAAGCTCCGTTCTTGAAAATTTGCATATAAACCTTGTCTAGCTTTTTTTCGAAATTCGTAGCTTTTTCCAGAGAATAACGATTACTATAGTGGCAACTGCAATCCCAACCAGTATCTCGATCAAGGTTGTCAGACTCTGATCGCTTTTAACAGTGTCATACACATTACCTGAGTTATCTACTGTTAACATCAAATTTTCAATCCCAGTATTTCCTGCTCTATCTTTTGCCATGATGTTTATTGTATAATTTCCATTAGCAATAGAAGTGGTATTGAAATTGATATTTTTTACATCAGTAAAGACATGATTTGGAGTATGCACAACTAGCCAGTTTTTTTGATCTAGGTTTAGTTCATTTACATCTAAATCAATATGGACCATGCCCGAAACTAGAGAATTATTTTGAGGCGACTTGATAATTATTTGTGGCGGAGTATTATCAATGACAAACTTGAATTCTTTAGATATTTGATGTCCAACTGTATCAGATATCACAAATTTAATGTCATGTTCTCCCTCAGGTAAATTTTTAATATCTTGCATTAGGTTTGATTTGCTTATTATTTTCGGATCTTTATAATCAAGAAAATATTTCTGGTCCTGTACACTTTGCCCTGATATTATGGGATTGAGAGTATAGTTATTGTTAATGAAAAGCGGAATATTCAGAGTTAACTCCGGTGGAGATTCTATTGGAAACAGAGAAGAAAATTTTGCAGTGATAGTCACAGGTTCTGCAATTGATTTTCCTCCAAATAGTGGCGTGTGAATTAGTACAGAATATATTCCCGTTTGGTTTATGGATGCAAATATTGCAGTGGATGTATCATCTTTATTTTTTATAGGATAGAATCCTCCACCTTCACTAAAGGATGTACTGGGACCAAGCCAATCTCCAGTTGGCCATCCTTGAAATTGTCCAAGTACTCCAGGAGGAGTATTTGTTTGAATTATTTTTCCTTGCGGATCTATTACAAAGACTGACAGATTGGTATTTGGATCTTCCCAAGATAGGGTCATTGCAAGTGCATTAATTGTTTTATCAGTAACATCAAAATAATATTGACGCCAATCTCCTGCGTTATACCTATTTGACATATCAAATCCTCCACCAACATATCCATTTCCATACAATGCATCACCTTCTTGACCTGATATAACAGTGGGAAGATCTTTTGGTTGTAGTTTCTTTAACACGCCATATGAAACCGGTACATGTACTTCATTTGACTTGCCATAAAAATTGATAAATGCTTGATAGACTCCAGGTATTGCATCTGACGGAACAAGTAGTGTTGCAGTTACTTTTGTTGTCTGATGTGCCTTTATCTGAATATTTGTAGAATCTAGCCAGATTCCATTCCATGGTACTTGTTTGTAATAACTTGCAGTCAAGGTATAATCTGAAGATGTAGAATTTTTCTTTGTATCCCCTGTCCAATATGAGTATCTAGTAGGAACTGGATACACTCCTATGAGAGGAGTATGTTTTATCTGTACGGAAGGCTTTGTGACTCGAAGTTCCTGTACTGTTCCCCATGAACCCCCTCTATTGATCAGGGACAAGTCTCTTGAAACAGGAGTGGAGTTTGTGCTTTTCTTATCCCAGTCATACAGATACAGTGAAGATATCTTCATGTCATCAGCATATGTTTTGGCAGACGAATTCATGAAATCTGAGAATGGAAATGCCAAATTTAGAACCAGTAATGAAGCATCATTTGGAACAGGGTTTGTTTTCTCAAAGAAATCTGCAAGCCCAGTATAATTTTTGATTTCATGTAACAAGACATAATCTGGTCTATAAACTCCTGTTTTTGTTATCAGAGGATCTTGTAACCTTACCTGCGTGGTTCCGTTATAGATA
>JAGWGS010000010.1 GCA_028867235.1 Nitrososphaerota archaeon
TCTGTAATTTCGTTTCTTACAATCATACCCTCAAAGAGTAGTGAACTGGACATTGTTGCAAAAAATATGTATCTATTTCCAGTTGCTGGTGCCCTAATAGGACTGATAATTGGTGCTGCAGGCTATGGCATGTCTTTATTTGCTCATCCATTAATCACCGGTCTTGTATTGACAGGTGCCATTGCTATAATCACTGGAATACATCACACAGATGCATTATGTGATTTTGCAGATGGAATAATGGCAAAAGGAACAAAAGAAAAAAAACTCAAAGCAATGAGGGATCCAGCAGTTGGTTCTGCGGGAGTTATCACAGTTGTACTATATGCAGCAGGAATGATACTAGGCATTTCCATGATGAGGGGGTTTGCATTGTTTGAAGCACTTTTGCTAAGTGAACTTATGGCTAAACTCTCAATGGTTATCCAGGCAAATAGGGGCATGTCTGCCTGGCCAGGGCTTGGCTCTCCATTTACTCAATTCATGAAGGATCCGAAAAAACTTGCTGTTGCAATGGTTCTTGCAATAACGCCAACATTGGTTTTGGGAGGAGTTACAGGTATCTTTGTAGTAATATCGTGTATTGGGTTGTCTTTTCTGATGCTTGTCATTGCAAAGAAGAGTTTTGGAGGAATTTCAGGTGATGTTTTTGGGGCAAGTAATGAACTAGTACGATTGGCATCTCTTTTGATCTTTGCGTCGGCATGATTGGGCTTGTGATGTGTGGTGGCAAGGGAACTAGAATGCAATCTATAGAAGAGAAACTTCTTCTAAAATACAAAAAGCCACTGATAAAACATGTGATAGATGCACTTGATGATTCTAAATTATTTTCCAAGATTGTATGTGTTACAAGTCCTAATGCACCAAAAACAAGAGAATTTGTTTCTAGTTTGGGGATTGAGATCTTTGATGCTAAAGGTGATGGGTATTCTAATGATCTTGGAGAATCATTATCCAAACTTGATGAACCAGTTTTTGTAACCTCTGGAGACTTACCTCTCTTAGATTCTGAAATTATTAACAAGATCATTAATTTGGTAAGCATACAAAATGTGTGGACAAGCATACTTGTGCGAAAAGATTTTTTGAAATCACTGGACCTTGATTCTGAATTTTTTGTAGAATATAATGGAGAAAACTGCGCTTATACTGGAATATCTATAGTAAATCCAGTGCAAACAAGAAAAATGCAGTATGTACCTGAATCATACGTGATTCTTGATGATAAGAGGATATCTGTTAATCTTAATACTAGAAAAGAATATGACTTAATCTGCGCTACCTAGAACTTTACCGTTTATTTTTGCAACAGATCCTGTAGGTTCTGCTAATGTGTTACCACATGCCTTACATGTTACTGTTGAAGAAACATGTGAATATACAACACTCTCTTCCCCGCATTCCTTACATTGAACTCTCTGGAACTTGCTTCCAGGTTTTGGAATCCAAATGTGTGCCTTTTTCATTATGCAACAAGCTCCAATTTTCTTAATCTAATACCTGACACATTCCATTTTTTCTTGCATTCTGGACATGTCATGATTGGTGTAAGTTTTTTAGTTGTCTTTGCTGGTTTTGCCAATTTGGGGAATTTCTGACCGCCATATCCTTTCTTATCCTCGGCGTGTCTTCTTTCACCTATGGCAGAACCCCTTCTCTTTCCTGCCTTGTATATGGAGACCTTGTGTAAAGTATGCTTCTTACACTTGGGACAATACCTATTGATCTCCTTTGGCATGTTCATAAAAAATGAGCTACGTTGACCGTAATTTAAACATCGCTTTAATAGTGTAGTCAATTACATCTCTTCTATGAAGGCCAATTCGCTTGCCTCCATGATTTCATCACTTAATGCAGTAGCCATGGGTGAGAACAAAGCAGACATTGTTCTAAAGAACTGTAAACTAGTAAATGTCTATTCAAGAGAAATTGTACCTGAAATTCATGTAGCAATAAAAAAAGACAGAATTGCATATGTGGGAAAAGATGCATCGCATACGGCTGGGGAAGGCACTGTAATCATTGATCTACAGGGGAAATATATCGCGCCTGGGTTTGTAGATCCTCATACACATATAGATCAATACTTGCTTCCATCAGAGCTTGCAAAAAGATCACTCTTATCTGGAACTACTTCTTTGTTTGCAGACCCCATAGACATTGTTAGTGTTTGTGGTTTTAGAGGATTCAAAGAATTTGTTAAATTAACACAGGGACTACCAATGCGATTCTACCATGTGGTTCCGGGTGGACTGCCAGTTGATAGAAAATTCAGCCACGCAAGAACATTGACAAAAAAAGAAGAACTTGATGGACTGAAAATGGAAAATGTAGTAGGCCTTGGTGAAGTATTTTCATGGACTAGGGTTACAACCCAAGACCCTGGTACAATTACAAGTATAACTAATGTGTTGAAAAATGGCGGAATCATTAATGGTCATACTGCAGGTGCAAGCGACAAAAAACTAAATGCGTACATTGCCTCTGGAATATTTTCTTGTCATGAACCAATCGACTATGACCAAGTCCTGGAAAGACTACGACTTGGAATGTGGGTCATGATGAGAGAGGGTTCTATAAGACGTGATCTTGATAAAATTCTGCCTAATGTATTATCTCATAAAACATACTTGGATAGACTAATGTTCTGTACTGATGGTGTTACACCAAAAGACATTGTAGAATATGGCCTAATTGATCATTGTGTACGAAAAGCCATCTCTCTGGGTATGGATCCAATTGATGCTATTACAATTGCCTCAAAGAATTCCTTTGAATATTATGGAATGGGCAAAGATTTGGGAGCAATTGCTCCAGGTAAATTAGCCGATATTCTTGTGCTAGATGATTTGGAAAGAATAAGGCCCGACAAAGTCTTTGTTGGAGGAAAATTGGTAGTTGCGCATAACCGTCTAGTGACAGGCTTGCCAAGAATTGTTATTCCAAACTGGATGAAAAAAACTGTAAAAACTGGAACCAAGTTCGAGGAAAAAGACTTTATCATAAAAAGCAAGAACAACTCTGAGCAAGTGCTAGTCATAAGACTTGATACTGAAATCATAACAAAGATGGATAATGAAGAATTACCGGTGCAAAATGGTAATATTGTATCATCACATGACAAGGATGTCTGGAAAGTAGCTGCAATAGATAGAACTTATGGAACTAGAAAAAAAACAGTGGCATTTTTGAGAAATTTTGGTGCTGACATAGGTGCATTTGGATGTACTCAGAGTTTCCATGAAAACGACATGATTGTGATTGGATCAAACGAAAGTGATATGGCATTTGTTGCAAACAATCTGATAAAGATGCAGGGAGGCATGTTGGTTGCAAAAGATAACAAAATTCTAAGCAAATTTTCATTGCCTCTTGCAGGCCTGATCTCTTTATCTCCATTTGAAAAAACACTAGATGAGTATTCTGACATTGATTCAAAATTGGTAGATAATGGCTGTAAATTTAGGAATCCGCACTTGATACCTCTCTTCTTACCCTTTCTTGCGTTGCCTGAGATACGGATCTTGTACACAGGCGTAGTTGATGTTAAAAATAGAAAATATCTGAAAATTCTTAACCGATAAGGTATTAAAAGGGGCAATTAGTTACACGAAATAAGGGAATAATTTTGGCGTCTATTCAACAAACACCACAAGGACCAGTACTAGTGTTAAAAGAAAGTGCATTGCAACAAAAGGGAAGAGATGCACAAAAGAATAACATTGCTGCAGCAAAGCTAGTTGCAGAACTTGTGAGGACAAGTCTTGGTCCACGAGGAATGGACAAGATGCTTGTTGATTCACTAGGTGATGTTACAATTACAAATGACGGTGCTACAATACTCAAAGAAATTGATGTTCAGCATCCTGCTGCAAAAATGATGGTCGAGATTTCAAAGACTGTTGATAATGAAGTAGGTGATGGTACTACATCTTCTGTAGTATTTGCTGGATCATTATTGGCAAAAGCTGAAGAGCTTCTGGAAAAGGATGTTCACGCAACAGTAATCATTGAAGGATATCAAGCAGCTGCAGAAAAAGCTCTTCTACTTCTTACAGAAATGGCCAAACAAGTTAGTCCAAATGAAAAAGAAATTTTGCTCAAGATTGCAAAAACCAGTATGCAATCAAAACTTATCTCAGAAGACAGTGATCTGCTATCAAAACTTGTAGTTGATTCTATATTACAAGTTGTAGAAAAAGAAGCAGAAGGACACAAGGTAGACCTTGACAACATCAAAGTAGAAAAGAAAGCAGGCGGATCTATTAGAAATACTCAATTTATCAAAGGTATAGTTCTTGACAAAGAAGTCGTGCACAGTGGCATGCCAACTAAAATTGAAAAGGCAAAGATTGCCCTACTAAACTCTGCACTAGAGATTGAGAAGACAGAGATGAGTGCAGAAATACGAATCAGCGATCCTACTCAAATGCAAATGTTCCTTGAAGAAGAAAATAGAATGCTCAAATCAATGGTAGACAAGATTCACCAAATTGGTGCAAACGTGCTTGTATGCCAAAAAGGTATTGATGATATTGCACAACACTACTTGGCTAAACAAGGAATACTTGCAGTTCGAAGAGTAAAAGAAAGTGATATGACAAAACTTTCCAAGGCAACAGGAGGAAGAATAAGCAGCAATATTGATGACATGACTACAAAGGACCTTGGAGCCGCAGAACTTGTAGAACAAAGAAAGGTAGAAACAGACAAGTGGGTGTTCATTGAAGGCTGTAAGAATCCAAAAGCTATTACATTATTGTTAAGGGGAGGCTCCCAAAGAGTTGTGGATGAGGTTGATAGATCCATGCACGATTCATTGATGGTTGTAAAGGATGTAATTGAAAAACCAGCAGTAGTAGCTGGTGGTGGTGCTCCTGAAGAATTCCTTGCTTCAAACCTAAAGGAATGGGCAGATAAATTTGAGGGAAGAGAACAACTTGCAATTAAAAAATATGCTGAGGCACTTGAGGTCATTCCATTGACTATTGCAGAAAATGCAGGAATGGATCCAATCAATACTATGGTTACAATCCGTGCCAAACATAGCCAAGGAAAGAAATGGACAGGCATAGATGCAAGAAATACTAGAGTTGCAGACATGTTTTCAATTGATATCATTGAACCAGTTGCAGTAAAAGAGCAGATAATAAAATCTGCAACAGAAGCAGCATGCATGATACTCAGAATTGATGATGTCATTGCTTCATCTGGAGCCAAGGGCGGACGTGGTCCTCCACCAATGGGCTAAATCTCTTCATGTTTGAAGAACTACAAAATCTAAAACAAGTTCATCCTGTTGTTGTTCTAAATGATTTTTTCTTGGATAGGATAATCAAGATAAAAAATCTTGATCTACTCTACAAACAAGTTCTGGAAAAAAGCAATCTTGGTGGAAGCATTCGTGGAATACCGCAAACAGATCTAAAAGGAGGAAATGCAACAAATGTAGCATATGCTCTTGCAAGACTTGGTTGTCCAGTATCACTAATCACAATTGCGGACAAGACTGGACAAAATATCATCAAAGAAAGTTTTTCACAATTTGACACTGCATCGATTTTTGTGCTTGAGGGAAGACCAGGACGAACAACATCTCTTGAACTTGATAATGGTGGAGATATTGCAAATGTAATGATATCTGATCTTGGAGACAATGAAAACTTTGGACCTGAAAAACTTGGGCAAAAAGAACAAGACGAACTTACGAATGCATCTGCAGTGATTGTAACAAATTGGGCAAGCAACAAAAGGGGAACTGATCTTTCAGAATTTGTATTTTCCAAGTCTGCTTCCGCACTTCATTTTCTGGATCCTGCTGATATTCAAACAAGGGCAAAGGAATTTGCAAATGCATTACCAAAGCTCTCAACCCATCTAGATTCTCTATGTCTAAATGAGAATGAATGTAATCTTCTTCTACAGCAATCTGGCCTTGGCATGGTCTCAGGAGAAGAAGAGACAAAAAGACTAGTACAAAAACTTGCCAAGTTTTACTCTGTACCAGTCGATCTTCACACCACAACTGGATCATACTGGTCAGATGGGGATCATGTGGAGTTTGCTACCTCTTTTCTGGTAGAGCCAAAATTTGTTACTGGTGCAGGAGACGTATGGGATGCTGCAAATATTGTTGGGTATCTTGTAGGTCTTGATGCTTGTACAAGGCTCCAATTTGCAAATGGTGCTGCCTCGTTATATGTGGGAAATCCTATCGGTAGCCCGCCTACAATTGATCAGGTTTTATCGCTTGTTAGCTCTAATCCTTGTTGAGTCCATTTATTTGTGAAATTTTGATGAAATTATCATGTCAAATCGCAATTTTAGATCAAAAAACTGATCAGACCAATACTACAAATTGAGAGAAAGGTTTTTTAATAATCTAAAATTTAGGACTCACAAGTTGAATTACAAATTTTTTGTTGCTATACTAGCTGCAATGATCTTTGCTGCAGTGGTTCCAACAATGTCTGCACATGCTCAAACTAGTGCAGGAGACCTTGGCGCGCAACAATATTTACAACAATGTATTCAACAATTCCAAGGTACTGATCACATTTACTGTTCTAAATTCTATACCACAGATGTTGCAAGATCTGGCACATTGAATCAATACTTTTTGCAAGGCTCTCTTGCAAACAGCATTGTAGTATATGAAAATACCAAAGTTACACTTTCAGGTCTAAAATCAACAACTCCTGATGCCGGCAAAAAGTTGACCTATCAATGGGGCCAAGTCTCAGGAGACAAGATAACATTTACTCCTTCTTCTACTGAACCTGTAATATCCTTCATTGCACCATCCGTTCCAGCAAATCAAGTCAAGTCACTAAAGATATCATTAACAGTCGATGATGGCTATAAACTGGAAGATTCCACAACCTTTGATGTTATAGTCTTACACGTAAATCATCCACCGGTTGTTACAGTAAACCCAGACCAAGTTGTTGATGAAGGAACAGTAGTTTCACTCAAAGGTACTGCAACAGACCCAGACAATGATCCATTGACCTTGTCATGGGGACAATATTCTGGTACTGCAGTCCAGTTGTCCTCTACCACTACAACTGATACATCATTTATCGCACCTGCAGTAACACCAGGTCAGACTTCGATTTTGTTATTCGTATTTACCGCAGATGATGGACATGGAGGCAAATCTGCTGCCATGACCAAAGTTACCGTCAAGAGCACTCACCAGGATCCAACTGTGACATGCCAAGACGCTTCTGTATATGCCAACTCACTAGTGAGATTACCAGTATCAGTTGCTAACCCAAGTGGTGACACAATATCATACTATTGGAGACAAATATCTGGAGATCCAGTAAAGTTGTCTTCTAGCACTGACATGAGTCCATCATTTGTAGCACCAACTCCAGTTGGCTCAAGCAGCACATTGAGATTTACACTAGATGTCTCTGACAACATGGTAGACATCCCATCATGTTCTGTAACTATCAAGGTAAGCAACTTGCCAGCAACCGGACAACCACCAGTTGCTAATGCAGGCCCAGACCAAGTAGTTTCACCAAACAGCAGAGTTGTGTTGGATGGAAGTGCCAGTACTGGTGACAACATCACATACAAGTGGGAACAGACAAGCGGGGACCCAGTTACTCTGATACTCCGAGGTACTGCTCACCCAGCATTCTACTCACCAATCGTTGACTATGGTCAACAAAAGTCACTAGAATTCAAGCTCACTGTAACCAACCAGTATGGTTCAAGCAGCAGCACAGTCAAAGTAACAGTGATTCAGGATCAGAACCCACCAACTGCAAGAATTACAGTGGTGCCCTAGTCACTTTTCTTGAAATTTTCTTTTAAAAAACAAAATTTTACTTTAACTTGTCGCTAGTCCTATTTTTTTAAAGGATGTGATAGGCTATTTTTTATTGTGGTTCTATTGTAGCAGGTGGCTTGCTTGAAATTACATAGCTGACCCAGGCTACATCTTCTACCTCATTTGTAATCCTGTTGCTTATCCTCTCTAAAATTTCGGAAGGAAGCCTTGTCCAGTCTGCAGTCATGGCATCAATTGAATCCACTACTCTTACAAGTACAACATGTCCGTATTTTCTCTCATCTCCTACTACCCCTACTGCTCTGTCATCACCAACTGCAGCATATGCTTGCCATACTTTGTCATACCAACCTGATGCGGCAAGTTCACTTTCTACAATCTTGCTTGCCTGTTTTGCAATTTGGAGCTTCTCTGGAGTAAGTTCACCCATCACTCTTACTGCAAGTCCAGGTCCTGGGAATGGATGACGATATAGTAGCTTGTCTGGCACTCCCAATATCTTGCCTACTCTTCTTACCTCGTCCTTGTAGAGAAATCTGAGTGGTTCTAGAACCTGTAGGCGTAGCCATGACGGAAGTCCACCTACATTATGATGAGTCTTTATTACTGCTGCAGGGCCTTTTGATACGCCGCTTTCTATTACATCTGGATACAAAGTTCCCTGGGCAAGCCACTTGAAAGGACCATTTTTTTCCGCAAATTCTGTAAATACCTTGACAAATTCTTCTCCTACAATCTTTCGTTTTTGTTCAGGATCAGTTATTCCCTTTAATCTTGAAAGAAACCTGTCTTTTGCATTTATCATGGTAAAGTTCATTCCAAAATTGTTCTCAAACATGTTATTTACCTCTGTTTCTTCATCAAGTCGCAAAAGCCCATTATCTACAAAGACACACTTGAGCCTCTCCCCGATTGCCTTTTGAATTAGTACTGCAGCTACTGTGGAATCAACACCTCCGCTTATACCGCACAAAACATTACCATCAATTTTTGAGATCTCAGATACTGTATTTTCTATAAAATTCTCTAATGTCCAGTCCTGTTTTGCTTTGCATATGTTTAATACAAAATTTTTGAGTACCTGGACTCCATTTTCTGTATGTATTACCTCTGGATGAAATTGTATTCCATATACCATTTTTTGCTTGTTTGCAATTGCAGCTGCAAAAGAATTCTCAGTATGTCCTATGACATTAAATCCTTCAGGTAGGCTTTCTGCTGCATCACCATGACTCATCCATGCTCTTGTAGATTTACCCATTCCTGAAAGCAAGTCAGAGTCATTGTCTATGCTTAGCACTGATGAGCCATATTCCTTGTGTGCTCGCCTTACTTTTCCACCAAACTTGTTTACAATCAGCTGATGACCATAACATATACCAAGCACTGGAAGGCCTATCTCAAATATACCGCTTGATGGTTGTGGTGAATCTTTGTTGTACACGCTTGCAGGACCTCCGCTAAAGACGATTCCTGCTGGATTCATCTTTTTTAATTCTTCAAGTGATATGTCATATGGAACAAGTTCTGAATAAACTGAAAATTCCCTGATTCTCCTACAAATCAGATGGCTATATTGCGAACCAAAATCTAGAACAATAATTTTATCCATCGTATCACTTTTGAGAATTCTCAAGCATTCTGGAAAATGACCATGTTACTGTATTTATTATCTCGTTGACTCTTTCCTTTTGCCTATAATTTTTGATGAGTATCTCCCTTATTTTGCCACCATCCTTGTTTACAAGACATGATATCATGGTGTTTTGTGGAATTTTGCCGTTTTGGGCATCAAGTCTATCTTGATTTTCCATGCCTCCTATGATTCTTCCAAGAAAGAATGATTTGAAGGGATTTGTCTCCACGTCTAATGTTACATCTTCTGATGGAATGATTACCATTTCATCTGACGTTACATGTGCATTTGCCACGATTCTGTCTTGGGACTTGATTGGAATTACCGAAGATTCTTGTTTTGATTGTGCAGCTGGTTTGTTTGATGATGATACCAACGAAGATGCCTTGCTAAAGCTTGATTGTTTTACAATGGAGTCAAGAATTCTGATATTTTGTCTAAACTTGTCTATCTCTTTTTCTCTTTTTTCAATCTCTTCTGAGCACCACTCTCTTAGCTCTAAAATGTCACGAAGATGTTCTTCAGAATCCATGTTTTTTCTATTGTAAAATGGATAATAAATATTAAAACAAGCTGAAAATTGGTTCAAGCATTGTTCTTGATTAATGGTTATTCTTAATTAGAAATTAGTAAGGAATTTCATTTTTTTATGATATAATTCTTCGAAGGTCAGAAATTCTCATATTTTCAAATCCCCTGATTGGGTATGTTGTGGTATACAATTTTGCACCGGTATCTGAGGCAAGCCACTCCAATAGGGATTTTGCTTTTTCAAGCTTTCTTATCTTTATAGACTTGTCTGGAATAACTTGCTTTGAGTATCTTCCTATCTTGGTTCCAAAATCCATCCCAATTAGAATAATTTTTTTTGCACCAAAATGTTCTGCAAGAAAAACACATCTGTCTCCATCAGTAAAACCTCCAAAATTCTTTATCTTTCCAATTTGTTTGTCTTCTGTAGTTCCAATACAATTCTGAAACAATGTAGAATATGGAAGCCTTGTTATGTTGTCTCCATGTGCATGTACTACCATGATTGATCCTAGATCTGAAGATTTCCTAAGAGAATCAATGTCCCCATCAAGATCAGTTACTATGATGTCTGGAACTATGTCATGCTCAAGTAATGCCTGAGCAGAACCGTCTGCAACAATCTTTGTTATATTTTTGAATTTTTTGATATATGGTATAGCAGAATCAAGAGATGGTCCTGCACCTATGACAAAAACCGCCTTGCCATTGATCTTTTTTCTAATAATATCTGGCTGAAGTTTCTTCTCAAGCAACCAGTCAAGTACATTGGCAGCTTGTATTTCTTTTATCCTGTCATAATGAAATTCTTTTAAAATTTCTAAATACTTTTCATGCCATCCCTTAATCATAAGTCTAAATGATCCTGGGTTAATCATAAACCATATGCATAATCTTGCCGGTGTCAAAGTAGGAGGATCTAATCCTGTAAGGATAATGGGTATTATCAACACCAGTCCAGAGTCATTTTATAAAAAATCAATATTTACAGAAAAACGAATTATTTCAAAAACTGCCAAATCAATGGAAGAAGATGGTGCAGATTTTATCGATGTTGGAGGCATGTCCACTGCACCATATATCAAGACCCTAATCTCAGAGGAAAAAGAGATTGGTAGAGTCACAAATGCAATTGAAGCAATACAAAAGGTTTCACGATTGCCACTCTCAATTGATACCTGCAGAGCGGCTGTAGCAAAAGCTGCACTTGACCTAGGTGTTGAGATAGTAAATGACGTCTCTGGACTGAAGTATGATAAAAAAATGATTCATGTGTTAGAAGAATATGCTCCATCTGTAATTTTATGTGCGTTTGGAGAACAACCCATCAGGGGAAATCATGTCATCCAGACAAAAAAGCTGATTGATCAAAGTGTCAAAATGGCATTAAGGTCTGGGGTTTCAAAAAGAAATATTGTGGTAGATCCTGCAATTGGATTTTTTAGAAAAAAGGCACAAGGTGTATTGTTTACAAAGATAAGTTCTGATTGGTTACAAAGAGATCTTGTAGTTTTAAACAATTTGAGTATCATCAAAGGAAAATATCCAATTCTTGTATCTGTCTCACGTAAATCCTTTCTGGGAAATCTTCTGAGTGAATCTGATCCACAGAAGCGACTCTATGGTTCCTTGGCAGCAGAAACTTTTGTTGTTTTGCGTGGCGCTGATATAATACGCACCCATAATGTCAAGGCTACATTTGATGCAACAAAGATCGCATCAAATCTAAAAAATATCAAGAAAGGCTTATAACAGATTTTCATACAACTCAAGAAGGTTTCATTGGAAATAAGGGAAGGATTGACATTTGATGATGTGCTCCTTGTTCCCAAACGTTCATCCATTGTTACAAGATCTCAAACAAATTTACAAACAAAACTTTCAAAAAATATCTCACTTAACATACCTATCATAAGTGCTAACATGGATACAGTTACCGAGTCTGCTATGGCAGTGGCAATAGCAAGAGAAGGAGGAATAGGTATCATACATAGATTTCTTACTATATCTGAACAGGTAGCTGAAGTTCTCAAGACAAAGCGTTCAGGCAGCATATTGATAGAAAATCCATATACAATCAAACCGGAGCAAACTGTCCGTGATGCAATAGAATCAATGAGAGAAAAAGGTGCCTCAGGACTCCTTGTTACTGATGATCAGGGAAAACTTGTTGGAATATTGACAAGACGAGACATTGTTATGCTTGAAGCAAAAGATGAAACTAAAAAGGTTACAGAAGTCATGACAAACGATGTCATTACGGCAAAATTTGGAATAGATGTTGTTTCTGCAAAAGACATTCTAAGAGAGAATTGCATTGAGAAGCTTCCACTTCTTGACGAAAAAGGACATGTCAAGGGCTTGATAACAAGCAAAGATATCATAAATGCAGGAAATTATCCCCAGGCATCAAAGGACAAGAAAGGCAGACCTCTTGTTGGAGCTGCAGTTGGAGTAAAGGGGGATTTCATGGAAAGAACAGAGGCTCTACTTGACGCAGGAGCAGATGCCATAGTTGTAGATATAGCACATGGTCATAGTGAAAATGCCATCAATACAGTTCGATTGATAAAAAAAGCATTTCCAAATTGTGAATTGATTGCAGGAAATGTAGCTACTGCACAAGGTACGGAGGATCTCATCCAGGCTGGTGTTGATGCAGTAAAGGTAGGTGTAGGTTCTGGTTCCATCTGTATCACTAGAGTTATCACAGGCTCTGGAGTGCCACAACTAACTGCTGTTATGGATTGTGCCCAGGTTGGTAAAAAATATGGTATCCCGATAATATCTGACGGGGGTGTGCGAACATCAGGTGATGCAACAAAGGCGCTTGCTGCAGGAGCATCTACTGTAATGGTTGGTAGTTTACTTGGTGGGACTGATGAAAGTCCAGGTTCATTTATGATGAAAAATGGTAAAAGATACAAAATTTACAGAGGAATGGCGTCATTTTATGCTGCATTGGGAAGAAAATCCAAGGAGACCACCAATGCTTCAATGGTGGAAGATCTTAATGATTATGTGGCAGAAGGAGTTGAAGCAATGGTTCCATACAAGGGAAGTGTAACTGATATCATTAAACAACTAACAGGAGGAATTCGTTCAGGCCTTAGCTATTGCGGTGCAAATACAATTCCACAAATGCAACAGAATGCAGAATTTATAAAAATGTCAACAGCAGGATATGCAGAAAGTCAACCACATGATGTGGAATTGATGTAATTTACTTTAAATAATATCAAGAATTAATTTTTTACAATGCTGACAAAAAAATCCATTGCTGGAATTGCAATTGGTTCAGTTGCAATAGTTCTGGGAACATTTTTCCTTCTACAAACCATATCAAGTAATGTACATGATGTTAGTGATACAGTAGATATTGGAAAAAGTGATGTATTTGCATTTGATGCAGAAAAACATTATCATGAGTATCTCAATGTTACAGGCAGTTCATTTCACGTATTGATGAAGACTCCTGGAGATGGACTTCAGATTGACAAAGACTTTCAAAAGGAGATAAGTTTTGACTGGTACAGCCTTGTAAGCGGAAGACACTTTATCAATGTGACAAACACTGGAGGCTCCACACTTCATGTAGTTGGTAAGCTAGAGGCAGTGACAAATCCTATAATATTTACGTCTCACCTCCTAGTCATATCATCTGGAGTTCTAATAATTGGAATTAGCGCTGCATTTTCAATACGAAGGCCAAAAGGATTCTAATTTAGTTCTGCACGTGGATACGAGCCAACTATCTTCAGGAATGTAGTGTTTGCCTTTATCTTTTCTAATGTATCTTGAATATTCTTGTCATCCTGGTGGCCCTCAAAGTCTACGTAAAAATTGTACTCCCAGGGAGTGCTCTTTGTAGGGCGAGATTCAATCTTTGTCAGATTGATTTTGTTTGCATTGAATTTTTCAAGAATGCTGTACAATGCACCTGGAACATGCTTTATTGCAAAAATTATTGATGTCTTGTCTTTTGCAGTCATTTCTTTTTTCTTGTTTGCCATGACAAGAAATCTTGTATAGTTGTTAGAGTTGTCTTCTATTCCTTCTCTTATTATTGGAACATTGTATATCTCTGCAGCCTTTCTGCTTGCAATGCACGCTATGTTGTCTTTGTTTAGCTCCAAGAGAATTTTTACACTTCCTGCAGTGTCATAAGTTGGTATGGGCTTGAGATGATTTTCTTGTATGAATTTCCTGCATTGGCCAAGTGCTTGAGGGTGCGAATATACTGTGTCAATCTTTTCAAGGCTCTGTAAACCAATTAAGCAATGTGATATTCTGTGGTATGTCTCTCCAATGGCATTGAGTTTGGTTGTAAGTAGTAAATCATAGCTCTCACCCACACTTCCCTCAAGTGAATTTTCTACAGGAAGTATAGTACAGTCTGTATCTCCGCTTTCTGTTGACCCAAGAGCATCATAAAATGTGGAATATGGAATGGTCTGAATTTGTTCTTTGAAAAACCCTGTTGCTGCTGCCTGACTATAAGCTCCTGGTTCTCCTTGAAATGCTACTTTTAACATATTTCTTAGTTGGAATTGAATTTTATAAAATCGCTGTTTCCAAATCTGGTTGATAATTTTCGCTCTTCAATGTATCCACAGTCTATGCACTTTATGTTGCTACCCATTGCTATTACCTTTGCACCACACTTGATGCATTGTGTAAATAAAACTCCTAATTCAGGTTCACTAATTGTGGCATGTATTACTCCATTGAGTAGGCTGAGTATTTTTGCAGTCACTACGTCGCCTACTCTTACAAGGATTCTCTTCTTTGCTCCCTTGGCCTGGCATATGCATTCAAGGCCTGCATGTGTAGGCTTGCCATTTATGTACAAGATATTTATCGCAAACATGTTATTCATGAGGGCTGCAACACTGCCTGTTACCACATCTCCTGATTTGGCAACTGCGGGCCTGTGTATTTCATTGATTCTTGCTATTCTGCTAGTCTTGTCAAATTCTGGTGTGCCTACAACCAATGATCTTATTGACTGACCATCATCAAATGTATTCTCACCTGTTTCAAATTCTTCAATTATTGCAATTTTATCCCCTGGAAGAGCTGGTTTTTGAGACAATGCCATAACTTGAGTTTTGATGATTATAATTGTTTATAGCCAATGGGAAATCTGCAAGAATTCTTCCATGCCTTCCTTCCTTAGTATCTTCAACAATGCATTTGCCTGGGGTGTAGACAAAACTGGCTTGTGGAAATGATTATCTGTTGATATTCTTGGACATGCAACCTGAATGAATGCATCAATTCCCTTTAGGTTGCGCAATCTTTCATCTGTGATATCTGTTATTGCAAATAGCTGTACTTTCTTTCCCATTTTTTCTAATTCTTTTTTGAATTTTATTGCAGTGACTTTTGAGAACTGACCTTCCTTTAGACCTACAATTATTCCAAATGTCTCAGCCTCTGCTGCCTTGTAAACTGTCAATATGGCAGATTTTTGCAATTTTCTTGCAAATTCTGTAACTTCTCTAATCTCATTAAAGTATGGATCCAGTACATATGTTGGCAGGTTAGTGGACAACGCAATCCCCGCAGCATGAAAATTACTTTGTCCCAAGAATACGTTTGCCTCTACCACATTCTTTGTTTCTGCTACTGGATAAAACTCGCAACCAAATACCTGGCCGTCGTTTAGCTGTCCCTTGCCTTTTCCAATCTTTACTGTCATTCCTCCTTCTTCGAGTATCTCCCGCACCTTGTCTATCTCATGCAAATGCTGGCTGTCTGTAACAAGTGAGACTGTTCGCTCTTTGACTTCTTTAGCACATTTTCTGGCGATTTTTTCAAATGGCATGTTGTCAAATGCATCTATTAGAACTATATTGTCTCCAAAACTCATCGAATTAATCGTATGACCTATGTGAAATAGAATTTCTGCCCCTAAAACTTTTGCACCATTAGCGTTGAGATCGCATGTACCAAAACAACTGTCTGCCATAACATAGGCTGGAATTCCAAATTTTTCCATTATTCTTGATGCAGTCTCCTGGATCTTTGGTATTATTCCATCTGGACCATTTAACGCCACTGAAGCAGGTTTTCTTTTTTCTATTTCCTGGAAAATCTTTTCCTCATCTATTACTATCAATCGTTATCAACAATTGTTTTTTTAATTTAAATCAAACGAACTTCCA
>JAGWGS010000110.1 GCA_028867235.1 Nitrososphaerota archaeon
TTATGTAAAGAGATAGGACTTGAAGAAAAAATAGCCATGAATATGTTAAATCTCCTCTTGAACGAATCAATCAAGATTCAATCATCAGAAAAACAGACACATTTGACAGTATTTTTGAAAGCAAAAAAGATGGAAAAAGAAGGTAAAAAAATAATTCACATGGAAGTAGGAGAACCTGATTTTCTGCCTCCCCAGATAGTCAATAATGCTCTTTCGGAAATATACCATAAAGGATATACAAAATATGGAGATTCAAAAGGAATGATAGAATTCAGAGATGCTCTTTCAAAACACATTTTGAAAAAATTTGGTACAAATGCAACATCTCAAAATATTTTAGTATCCCCAGGAGCACGCTTCTCAGTTTTTCTTGCGATATCTAGTTTGTTAAGTCCGGGAGATGAGATCATTGTGATAGAACCAGCATGGCCTGCATATAGAGACAACGCACTAAATTCAGGAGTAAAAGTCAGAACAATACATACAACTTTAGAGAACAAGTGGGAACCCAAGATTGAAGATATTGAAAACACAATAAATGAAAATACAAAGATGATAGTTCTCAATTATCCAAATAATCCTACTGGTAAAATTCTTCCATCATTATTACAAGATAAGATAATAGAAATAGCAATAAAAAATGACTTGTATGTATTAAGTGACGAAATTTATTCAGAATACGCAAACAAACCGTGGAAAAGCGTCCTCACATATGGGTATCCCAAGTCAATAATAACACAATCATTTTCAAAATCACACGCCATGACCGGCTTTAGAATAGGATATACAATATCAAGTCCAGAGATAATTGAAAAAATGTCAAAACTGCAGGCCCTTGCACTTACAAATGTATCAGAACCAATTCAATATGTAGCCATGAGAGCATTGGAAGCCGATACATCTGATAATACCAAGATTATAAGAAATAGACTAGAATCAGTAATAAAAAAGGCAAAAACTATGGGATTGGATTTTGTGGAACCAGATGGTGCAATGTATCTTTTTGCCAAAATAAGACAAGAAAACTTTGATTCAATAGAATTTACAAGCAAGCTTTTAGATGCAGGTGTTGCAATAGCTCCTGGAGATGGTTTTGGCAACTATAGCGGGTTTGTCAGGATATCAGCCTGTCAGCCAGAAGATACACTTAATCAGGGAATGCAAATAATAGAGGATAGGTTGAAAAACAAATAATGAAAAAAAAGATGGCAGTAATTGGCGCAGAAGGACAGATGGGCAAATGGTTTTCAAAGTATTTCCTTGACAAGGGTTATGATATAATAGGATACGACTCAGAGAAAGAAATCCTAAACAAGTCAATTACAAAAGCCCAATCTCTAGTTGGTGCCATTTTGACAGCAGATTATGTCATATTGTGCATACCAGTTAAACGAACACCTGAAACAATAAGGTTAATTGCAAAAGAGATGAAACGTGATTCTTATCTCATAGACATATCCTCCCTTAAAACAAAAACAGCTGCTGCACTCTCTAAGATACCAGACAAGGTAAATCCAATTTGTATTCATCCAATGTTTGGTCCAGGAACTAAGAAACTCAAAGGACAGAACATCATATCCATCCCAATAAGAGATGCAAAAAAAGAAATGGCAGTTGCAAAATCGCTGTTTGAAGAAGCAAACTTTGTTCAAATAGATGCCACAGAACATGATAAAAAAATAGCAATGGTATTAGGAATGCCACATTTAGTAAACTTGGCACTTGCTAACATATTTGCAAAAGAAGAAAACTTTTCACTTGTTGAGAAGATGGCAGGAACTACATTCAAAGCACAAAAGTTTCTCACTACAGGTATAATGACAGAACCTCAGGAGCTTATTGAAACAATAATTTCCAATCCTGAAATAAGAAGATATGCAGAAGAATTCTGGAAGGATATTGGAAGAATGTTAATTTTGATTCAAGAGAATAAAACAGAGGAGATGATAAAATACATTGCAAGTGCAAAAGAGAGACTTGCCAAGAATATTGATCTTGAGGAATCATACAAAAAGCTTGTTACGATGGTAAATTCCATAGAAAAATAATTGAAAACCACCAAAATAGTAACATCTTTTCTTACACAGGATGACAAGTATCTCATCCTAAAACGTAGTAACAAAGTTAGAACAATGAAGGAGTTATGGGCAGGAATAAGCGGCATCATAGAGGGTAATGAAGAACCATTATACAGAGCAAAAAAAGAGATACATGAAGAAACAAACATTACCGAAGATCAAATAACTCTAATTCGTACTGCTGCACAAATGAGAATAGACTCTCCTCAATACAAAGATCATGAATGGTTAATTTTTCCATTTTTATTTTCAGTAAGTGAGCCAAAGATACGATTGAATTGGGAAAATTCAGATTATCAGTGGATAACCATCCCAGATCTTGTAAAATTCCAAACAGTCCCAAGCCTTGAAAAAGTACTAACCAGCTTGTTGTAGATTTTCTACTTCTGTTTTTGTCGATCTCTGTTGTGGCAACATTATGTATACACATGCACCACCACACATTGTACATGGAACAGTATTTCCTTTCAATTGTCCAGTTCTTGCGTGTATGCGAGATGCTTCTTCAGGATCAATTGAGAGTGCAATTTGTTTTTCCCAATTCAGAGTTCTTCGTGCCTCAGTCATTTCAGCATCCCATCTTATTGCCTTATCTCTGAGTTTGACAAGATCACCTGCGTGTGCAGCAATTCGATATGCAATCAATCCTGCTTTGACCTCTTCTGCAGTAGGTAATGCCAGGTGTTCTGCAGGGGTCAGATAGCACAATAAATCAACACCTTCACTTGCAGATACTGCAGCACCTATTGCACTAGCAATATGATCATGACCTGAAGCAACATCAGTAACCAGTGGACCTAGAACATAATATGGAACATCGCCAATCAGGGACTTGGCCAATCGTACATTTGCAGCTACCTCATTTAATGGAACATGCCCAGGTCCCTCAACCATCACTTGTACATCTTTCTCATGAGCAGTTTTGGTCAGTCTTGAGATATTTATCATCTCTTGCACTTGGAGCTCATCATGAGAATCAAGTATGGAGCCAGGTCTTAGTGCATCGCCAAGACTAAAAGTGACATCGTGTTTTCGCGCAAGTTCTATAAGATAGTCAAAGTGTTCATAGTATGGATTCTCCTTATCATATTTGAGCATCCATGCAGCTGTTATAGTTCCTCCTTTACTTACTATACCAGCATGTCTGTTGACAGCAAGTATACGTTTTGCAATGTCTTTTGTAATCCCAGAATGTATAGTAGTGTAATCCACACCATCTTTTACATTACGCTCAAACGCGTTTAGAAAATCATCTTCTGTGATGTCAAGAGGATTCTTGTGTTTTTCTACACCATAGTTATATGCTTCATAAACTGGTACAGTACCAAAGGCAATAGGGGCTGCTTCCAACAATCTTCTTCTAAACATCCCAACATCTCCACCATCACTAAGATCCATGATAGTATCAGCATGATATCTTATTGCTACTTCGGCTTTTCTTACTTCTTCATCAAGATTCTGATGTAATGTAGAATTTCCAATGTTTACGTTTACCTTTGTTTTCATCCCTTTTCCTATTCCTACTACCCTAATCTTCTGTTTTCTAGTATTGTTGTGAGGAATTATAATAGAGCCATTTGCAATCTTTGGAATTAGCCAATCTAATGTCACATCTTCATCATGTGCTACCGCTTTCATTTCATCAGTGGCAATTCCTCTCCTGGCTGCGCTCATCTGAGTAGTCAAGTTACTATTTTTATCCAGTGATTGGATTTAAACGTGAGTTTCTAAACCAAAGATCATGAACGTATTATCTATTGCCGGTTCAGATCCATCCTCAGGAGCAGGTATTCAAGGAGACATCAAGACATTCCAATCTCACGGGGTATACGGGTTATGTGTAATTACTGCAGTTACAAGTCAAAACACATCCAAGTTTTTTAGTGTAAAACCTGTGGCACCATCACTTGTAAAAAGCCAAATAAGATCAGTTCTAGAGGACTTTAAAGTCGAAGCAATAAAAATTGGAATGGTATACAACAAGCAGACAATCCAAGCAATACACTCAGAACTTGAAAATATCAAAATTCCCATAATTCTTGATCCCATATTCAATTCCACAACTGGTGGGATTCTCCAGGTGGCAAGTGCATTGAAAGATTTTAAAAAATTGTTGATACCTCTATCATATGTAATTACACCAAATATCATAGAAGCTCAAAAAATTACCAGAGTGAAAATAAAATCAATAAGTGATATGAAAAATGCTGCCATAAAGATTCAGAAAATGGGAGCAAAAAATGTCATAATAAAGGGAGGTCACATGGCTGGAAAGGACAAGATTACAGACATATTATTGGCTGACAAAAAATTTCATACATATCAACATGAAAGGATGAGATTTGATACTCATGGAGGCGGCTGTACTTTTTCAGCATCATTGTGCGCAAATATTGCAAGTGGAAAAGATCTTGTAAATGCAACAGATTCGTCCCGTCTTTTCACCAGACAATCTATGAAAAATTCGATGAAAATTGGGAGAGGCGTACAGATTACTAGTATTAGAGATGAGGTCGAAAATGAATTGCACAGTGCAATTACAGAATTTTGTTCTATACATTACATATCAGAACACATTCCAGAGTGTCAAACAAATTTTGTATATTCCAAAGTAAATCCATCATCACTAAAAGATGTCATGGGATTA
>JAGWGS010000111.1 GCA_028867235.1 Nitrososphaerota archaeon
TTTATCCATGAATGTACTTGTTCTTTCCATTGTGGATCAGAGTAATTGAGAAACCATTGGTTGTTGAGAATCTTTACCACACATTCTGCACCACACCTACATCGTATTGGAATCTCGTTTAATTCGTATAGAATGTCTGCATTTTTTTCTTGCAGCATCCATTTTTTTACCTCTTCTTTTGCTTCTGCAACTACTTTGTTTGCAAATTTACCGGTATTTTGTTTCAGCCTTCCACCGTAAAATTCCTTTGAGTATATTTCTTTAGTGGCCTCATCTAGTTTTGGGCTGTTCTGGTTCTCTATTTGAAATTTTTTTATGACATCTAATGCAGGAACATCACTATATCCTTCGGTTTCAATTATTGATATTG
Organism: Nitrososphaerota archaeon; assembly: GCA_028867235.1. Taxonomy (GTDB): domain Archaea; phylum Thermoproteota; class Nitrososphaeria; order Nitrososphaerales; family Nitrosopumilaceae; genus Nitrosotalea. Next base: position 371 of record JAGWGS010000111.1, read on the forward strand.
TTTTGATATGTTGAATTTCTGAAAGATTTGGATGTTTTGAAATTTCTTTTTTGAGATCCTCTAGGGCTTGATAATCAAAAGGTGCGTGTGCGGGAACAGACATTACAATGCCTGTACCATTTTCACTTTTGACAAAAGTTGCAGGCAGCATCAGAATTTGATCATTTCTTTCTGGGACCTGAACTTTTTTACCTACTAGTTGCTTGCCTGGTATTTTGTCCAATCTGGTTACTGTCTTGTTTTGAAATTCTAATTTTCTTGCACATTCACTACTTACTATCCATGTTTCATTGTCAACCTGAATTATTTCATAAATAAAATCTGGATTTACCCAGATGTTTGTAACTCCAAAAATTGTTTCTGGTCTAAGTGTTGCGGTAGGAATGATGTACTTGTCATACTTGAATTTGATTATTGTATATTCTGTAAAACTTGGTTCTACATCTCCTTGTGTGTCATGCTGTGATACTGGGTTTTGATCTTTTGGACACCATCCTACAGGGTGAGTACCTTGAATTATGAGATTTTTTTCTTTGAGTCTTCCAAATTGCCACTCGATAAATTTGCTGTAAACAGGATCTATTGTTGTAAATTCTCTTCTCCAGTCTATCGAGTATCCCATCTCAATCATTCCTGCTTTAATCTCTTGGTGGAAATAGTCTGCAATCTTTATTGGTTCTACAAATTCCTTTATCTTCTCGTCTGGAACTTTGTACAAAGTGCGAAATGTTTCAAGCAATTTCTTGTCATTGTCTTGAACTCTTCTTGCCATGCCAAGAATTGGTGTACCTGTATAGTGAAATCCCATCGGAAATAGCACGTTATACCCTAGCATGCGCATGAATCTTGCATGTACATCTGCCAGTGTGTATGTTCTTCCATGTCCTACATGTTGAGGTGAATTTGGATACGGATATGCTACTGTTACAAAGAATTTTTTATCATTATTTGGGTCAGTTTCAAAATATTTTCCTTGCTCCCACTTGTGTCTCCACTTTTCTTCAAGTGATATCCAATCCATATGTTATTTCTCTCCAATGACTAGCTTCTCAATGGTAGACAAGGCATCTTTTATCTTTGAAAGATCTTTTCCTCCTCCTTGACCAAATGTATCTCTTCCCCCTCCTGATCCTCCTAATACCTTGGAGACTTGTTTTACTAAATCTCCTGCCTTGCTAGTTGATATTGCATCTGTACCACAAAATGCTATTATTTTGATTGTCTCATTTTTTATGACCAACGCGCAATAGATTAACGATGAGTCTATCTTTGTTGCAATCTCTCCTACCGGTATGTGGAACTCTTCATCCAGTTCCTCATCTGCTATTGTGTATAATTTGACTTTGCCAATGTTTTTGGCTTGAGAGATTGCTTGTTTTGCAGATGTTTCTGATGTTCTTTTAATTAATTGCCTTGATTTTTTCTTGGCATCTTCAGAGTCTTTCATGGCATGATCAAAAGATTCCAATAATTTTTCTTTGCTGGAACCAAGGGACTTTACTAGATGCATTATCTTTTTGTCTTGGGATTGGGTGTATTTGAGTGCAGACTGGCCTGAAACAAACTCTAATCTGACTACTCCGTCCTGGATTCTCTCTGCTTTTGTAATTTTTATCAGTCCAAGCTCTCCTGTTTTTTGTACATGTGTTCCACCACAAGCCTCTACATCAAAACCTTCAATGTTCACAATTCGTACTAGCTTTACTGGTACTACTCCTCCCTGGTAAATTCTAAATCCATATTCTTGTTCTGCCTGTCCTCTTTCAAATTGGTTGATTAAAACTGGAATATCTTTTCGCACTGTTGTATTTGCAAGATCTTCTATCTTTGTTATGTCTTCATCTGTGAGGTTTGAGTGATGTGTAATGTCAAGTCTTGCATAGTCTACATCTTTAAAGGCAGAATGTTGCCATACCCATGAACCTAATGTATTTCTTGCAGATGCATTTAGTACATGTGTACTTGTGTGATTCCGTGTTATTCCGTATCTGCGCATAGAATCAATGTTGCATTTTACCACTGAGCCTTCTTTTGGTACTCCTCCAATGGTTTCATGTAGTACAATGTTTCCATGTTTACTTGCGTCTATGACATCAAATTGGGCAATCTTTCCATGATCTGGTTCTTGTCCTCCGCCTCGTGCATAAAATGATGTCTTGTCTAATACAACAAATTTGTTGTTTATTATCTTGAGTACTTTGGCCTCAAATTCATGTGGGTCATTTTTGTAATATAATAAATCAGTATCAGGTATGCCATCTAAATTGAATTCTTCTTTCTTTTCTGTCTTCTCAGACTGGTGTAAATCTGCTAGTCTCTCGTAAAATGTTGATGGTATCTCTGGTATTATTTGTGATTCTTTGAGAAAATCTGGGGTTATGCCATCTGATTCGTATAGACGAATTAAATCCTCTACTGATAATTTTTTGTTTTGTGTCTTTAGCGTGGAAGCCATGTTCTTCATTCTTACTTTGGATTCAATGTAGCGATTCTTTTCTATCTGGATTATTGTTTTGACATCATTTCGTGTCTGCTCAAGTTCAGGATATGTTGACTTGAGATAATCTATGTGAAGATCAATTAGATCATTTAGATCAAAATTCCAGCCAAATCTGTCAATTGTCGCAAGCGTCCTTCTTAGGATCATTCTTAGATTGTATCCTCCCCCAACATTGCTAGGTAGTGCCCCGTCAGAGATTGCAAATACCAAAGTTCTCAAGTGATCTGCTACGGTATAAACTCCCTCAAGTGGTGAAATCATTTTCTCAAGTCTTGAATCGTCTAGACCCGTAATCTTTGCTGCATTCTTTCGTACTAGTCCTATGTCCTCTGATTCTGAAAGGGACTTTGCTACTGCCATGAAATATTTTGAAATTATGTTCGAATCTATGTCTATGCCTGTCTTGTTTGTCATGTAATTTGTTATTGGTCCAAAACAGCAATCATACGCAGTGGGTGTTCCCATTGTTACCCATGCAAATCTCTCCAGACCTGCTCCCATATCTATGATTTTTTGATCTAGTATGGAATAATTGTCAAGCTCTCCTTGAAATTCCGTAAATACTGCATTGCCAAGCTCTAATCCTCTGACAAAATATTCAAGTGATGATCCAAAAGATCCTCCGCCTGCCCAAACATCTTCCATAAACACTATCTCTTTTTTATTTATCCCGAATCTTTCTGTTAAAAGTTTGAAATCAAGTTCCACACATTTGTCCTTCCAATATCCTTGGGAGTTTGGTATGCTGTGCTGTCCAATCATGCAAAAACTTGAAAAATGCCTGCCTGTGACTCCTACATTTTCAATGTCTTTGAATCTAAGACATGTTTGTGGGACAATCAATGGGTTGGCTGGAAATTCAAAGACTACCTTTGATCCCATAACTCTTTGAAAATCTACAATTGATGCAATTGTGAAATAAAGATCATCACGCCATCTGCAAACTACTGGATATCTTCCAACTGACTTGTGATTGTTTTGAACAAAAAATGATTCTACCTCTTTCCATGCTTGGGTATAATCAAATCTCTTGTTTGTGGGTGGTTCGCCTATGAATGAATAACTATTTTCTATGTGATCAGGACACAGGATTATACCATCGTCCAAAGTCCAGAAAAACCTCTTGCATTTGGTGCAGGATTTTCTTCGAAAACCTTCCTTTTCAAATAATTCTACCTTGTAATATCTGTCAGGCTCGGTAGAAAATTTTGCGAGGATCTGGTCCTTGTCCATTTCACAATTTTTTCTTCTGACTGATATTAAGCATTCTGAACCAACACATTAAATATGATTTATTGGAGAAATTTCTTATGTTTGTAAGAAAGGGCTGGAAAGAAGGAGACCACGTCTTTGCATCAAAGCCCAATGGGAAATACAAAGACATTGTTGTAGGTATTGTAACGGGAGTAGAAAATTCCAATATTGGAGTTAATGGAATTATAATAAATCCTGCAGGATTGAAAAATAAAGTAGCACAGGGAAAGGCTGGTCCTCAATCACTTGAAATTTTAAAAAATCCTAATCCAAAGGAATGTATTTTTGCTTTGATATATAGAGTAGAATACAATAATTTCACTGGAGTCTTTGACGTCAATACTGACTCTGTTGAAAAAATTCACAAAAATATACACAACATTATTTCTGGTTGGGTTAGAGAGTCAATTCCTGAATTAATCAACAATGTACTTTCATTGCCTGAAGGTCAAGACAGAGAACAAGCAAAGCGACTCTTAAAACAAAGAATGGATACGCTCTACGACAAAGATCTAAAGAAATACATGTATTCGATCTGCCGTGGTCTAAAGATATTGAATTAGAAAAACTAATTTTTTCTTTTAG
>JAGWGS010000112.1 GCA_028867235.1 Nitrososphaerota archaeon
CGCCTCCGGGAGGAGATAGAGCCCATATAGGGCCTATATTCCTAGGACTGAGAATATTCATAATCATATCACTAGTGTTTGCAGCAATTCTGCTGTTTGTTGCAATAAAGGAATACAGGTTCTTCTCGCATTGGAATAAAAAATTCACAAGATACAAGACACTAAAAGATAAGGTAGACAAGGAATTAGACGAAGATTAACATCAAGACTATAAGACAGTAAGAAATAGATCATAGAAAATGTCAGAATCTCCCACACTAGAATACATACTTTTGGCTGCACACTTGATAGTAGGCTTTTTGTTGGTATTTTTTTCTGCCAAGGCATTTACGAGAACGAAATACAAACCAATGATACTTTTAGCTATAGGCTTTACATTATTGGTTGTTGGAGAAACAGTTGTAGAATATGCGTTTGATTTCCTGCAAAATGACAGTTTACAAAAAATAATTGAAGAAGGTTTTGAGATATCAGGATTTGCAGTACTCATACTAGCAGTAAAGAAAAGCTAGAGAAATGACTGACGATGATGAAATACTATCAATTTTTGGAGATGAATATAGTAGAAAGATACTTTCCATACTATCAAAAAATGAGATGAATGCACAGGAGATATCAGAGAATCTTGGCATACCAAGTTCTACGACTTATCGCAAGATAAAGAATTTAGAAAATATGAGACTAGTAAAAAAGACCAAAGTCATAAGGACTTTGGAAGGACTAGATGAAAGCTATTACAAGAGCATGGTATCAGGAATAGAGATAAAATTCAAAGATGGTGAAATTTCCTGCAAGATTGAAAAATTTACCATGGATCAAAAAATTCAGAGACTGTGGGAAAAATTTTCAGAGTGAGTGTTGAATTTTGGCCTTGTTCCATTTTAACATAAGAACTATAGACAATGCAATTATTCCTCCCTGAAGAGCTTTTGCAGATATGTCTATCATGCCTATATCTTTCTGCAATCCCACCACGAGAAGAGGAACAGTTCTTGAGACAACATACAATCCAAGCAATGCAATAGATAGCAGGCTTGCTATAACATATGGTGCTCTGCTATGTAATCTATTTTTTATCATCCATATTCCAAGTGGAAGATATGATACGGCTGCAGTTGCAAACAACATTGTTTCAATCTGGCTTGGACCATCGGCAGACTCTTGCATTTGGGAATACGCCACAAAGAAATAGAGGCAACTGTTTGATAGTACAAGAAGCGTTATCAATACTATCAATCCATATGTAAGTCTGTCCATAAGATATTACCAAACAAGTTTCATTTAATTACCTAGTTACCATTCTCATCTACGAAAATGGTAGGACATTTTCAATGGCAAGTGAAACTGTTTTGAGGTACATATATGAGAAAAATTTGAAAATATTTAGAAGACTGGCACATGGTCAATTCATACTTGTAGTTTTACTTGTATCTCTAGTTGCGTTACATATAATCACGCATGCAAATTTTGACTAGTTTACGAGATATGATTCCACACATTTGGAATGTCTTTTTCTCAGTTAGATGAAGCTAATTTTTTGTTAGATTATATACCCAAATACATCCAATGATACACAATGGCTATACTTGAGATAAAAGATCTTCACGTACAACGAGACGGCAAGGAAATACTCAAGGGAGTAAATCTCAAGACAGGACCAGGTGAGATTCATGCAATTATGGGTCCAAACGGTTCTGGAAAGAGTACGTTATCATATACAATTTTAGGTCATCCCAAATACGAAGTAACAAAAGGTGATATTTTGCTAGACGGACAGAGCATATTGGATCTTTCAACAGATGAGAGATCAAAGAAAGGATTGTTCTTGGCATTTCAATATCCAACCGAAGTTTCAGGTGTGGGCTATTCTCATTTTCTTAGAACTGCATACAATGCATTAAGTAAATCACTAGCAGATGAAAAAAGAGAAGTCTTTCTCACGGTAAGAGAGTTTCAAAATTATCTAAAAAAGAACCTTGACGAAGTAGGACTAAAACATGATTTCCTTTCTCGATATCTCAATGAGGGGTTTTCAGGAGGAGAGAAAAAAAGATCAGAGGTTTTACAGATGGCAGTACTCCAACCAAGAATTTCAATACTTGATGAACCAGATTCAGGTCTTGACATTGATGCAGTGCAAGCAGTTGCCAAGGCAATTAGTGCAGTATCAAGAAAAGATGCAACAGTGATTGTCATTACACACTATGCAAGAATACTCAAGTTCCTTGACAAGCTCGACTATGTACATGTCATGGCACAAGGCAAGATGATAAAAGAAGGTCCAAAAGAGCTTGCTGATGAGCTAGAACAAAAAGGCTATGCTTGGCTTGGAATCCAAGATACATAAGAAATAAAATTTTCGAATAATTATAACCAGTTATGAATCAAGGAGATAATGCGCCTGATTTTGAGTTAGAAGCAAATACTGGAGAGAAAATTAGACTATATTCACACATAGGAAAAAAAGAGATTATTTTATTTTTTTACGTAAAAGATAACACTCCTGGTTGTACTGCAGAAGTAAAAGGTGTAAAGGAGCATTATCAAAAAATATCAGACAAATACGAAGTATTTGGCATAAATCATAATTCCATGAAATCTCATGTTGATTTTTGCAACAAGCATGATTTACCATTTAGGATACTATCAGATCCTGGCAAGAAGGTGGCCTCCATATACGATGCAAAGGGGGCTCTTGGGACATACACAAAAAGAATAACATATCTGATAGGGCTTGACGGCAAGATAAAAGAGATAGTATATGGCATGAGTGCGTCAAATCACATAGAACTCATCCAAAGACTTGCCCAATCAAAAAGTTAATAAAAAAAAGACAATAATGGTGTCTAAAATTTCTTACATGCACGTACAAACCTGATTTTTTAATTATACCATCATGCAAATAGACAATCAACCAAAATCAGATGAATTTTACACAAACTGTATGAGATATTTTGAAGCACTACGAAAGACTGGAAAACAGGACTTTGGTTTTGAAGATGAGTTTTTCTATACCATGCCTGCCATGTCAGAGAAGATAGTCAACGAACAATAGAACACGGTTTCAGTTATATATTCAGTAAAGGGATCTCTCGTTGCAGAGGTACCGAAGCCCGGTCAACCGAGAGGGACTCAAGATCTTTCATAAGATATCCCTTCCCTTAGGGGTTCGTGGGTTCAAATCCCACCCTCTGCATCTTCCTTCTCTTTTTTTCTTGCCTTTGTCTTTGTTTGCGGTTTGGCTCATCAAAACCTCTGTGATTTTCTCCCATGACAATCCATGCTAGTGTTTATTAGAAAATTTTTCCATACCAGAACATAATGAAAGAAAAAAGGGACAAAATACCAGGTCCAAAGGCACTGCGTGTCATCAATACCATGAAAAAACATGCCTATGACTCCACGTTCATGTATTCATTGGTTGTTTCACATGGACACAATTGCATCATAGAAGACATTGATGGAAACAAGTACTTAGATTTCACATCAAACATAGGGGCATGTCCTCTAGGATACTCACATCCAGACATAATAGAAACACTTGCACAATATTCATCAAATGGTACATACAAGATAGCAGGACAGGATTTTTATTGTCAGGAACATGCAGACCTTGCTGAAGATATTTCAAAGATTTTACCATCAGGATTTAAAACATTTTTCATAAACAGCGGGGCAGAGGCAGTAGAAAATGCAATCAAGATTGCATATAGAAAGAAAGGTCCACTTCCAGGAATTTCATGCATTGGAGCATTTCATGGAAGAACTCTTGGTGCGTTAAGTTTTACAGCAAGCAGGCCAGTACACAAGTATAATTTTCCAGAATTTCCGTCAAAGAGAATCAAATTCTGTACAAGAGATGATGATCCAGAGATAGATGCAGTAGAAGATCTGTTAAAGGAAAACAAGATTGCATTTATCATGACAGAAATAATTCAAGGAGAAGGAGGATACAATGTAGCAAGCAAAAAGTTTGTTTCCAATTTGAGAAAATTTGCAACAAGATATGGCGTTCCCTTGATTTTAGACGAGGTACAATCAGGAATTGGTCATACGGGCAAGTGGTGGGCTTTTGAACACTACAACATAAGACCAGACATTATGACTAGTGCAAAAGCATTACAGATAGGTGCCACTGCTTTTGACAAAAAATATGAGCCTATTACAAGATCAGCCCTATCAAGTACATGGGGAGGAGGAAACAGAATAGACATGGCAGTAGGTGCCAAAGTCATACAGGTGATAAAACGTGACAGATTGCTTGAAAATGCAACAAAGATGGGAAACACTCTCAGAAAAGGTTTGAGTGAAATTATTGGAAAAAAAGGTGTAGTCGATGTCAGAGGACTAGGTCTCATGATAGGCGTAGAGTTTGACACAGTGCATCGCCGCGACAAAAAGCTGTCAGATCTGTTCAAACAGGGATTACTGACGCTTGGAGCAGGTCAAAAATCAATGAGAATCATACCTCCACTAATAATTACAAAAGAGCAGATTCACCAGGGCCTTGATATCATGCATCAAGTCTTGATGAAAAACTAGTACGAATCATATTTTTCACCCATTTCAAGTGAGGCAATCTTTAGTTTTAGAACCTCGTTTGCACCTTCGTAAATTATGATTGCACGCGAGTCCAAAAAATGCCTTGCCACCCTGGCAGTCT
>JAGWGS010000113.1 GCA_028867235.1 Nitrososphaerota archaeon
TCATAGGCGCAATTTTTGGCCAGACAGAAGGTCTGCTTGGCCCAGAAATGAACCTAAATGAACTCCAGAAGGTGTCGAAGGTAGGACGAATAGAAGTCAACACCACGGCATCGTCTACTCAAACAAAGGGAGATGCCTTGATTCCTATGATTACTGATATCAATACAGCAGCACTTATTGCAGCTGCAATTGAGAGCATAGATAAAGTTGGTCCATTTCAAGCGTCATTCAAACTAGATGCAATTGATGATATTAGAACAGCCAAGAAAAAAGAGATTGTAGACAGAGCAAAGGATATTGTCCAAAAATGGTCTACTAAGACAATCAGTGAGGGAGAAGAGATGCTCAAGGATGTCTCAGATGTTGGCTCTGCAGGCAAAATAACTTCATTTGGAAAAGAAAAACTTGCATGTGGTTCAGGAGTATTTGATTCTCCATGGATAATTCTAGTTGAAGGAAGAGCAGATGTGATAAATCTATTACGAGCAGGTTTTGATAATGCACTTGCAATAGAGGGTGCACGAATTGATGAATCAATAAAATCTCTATGTGATTCTAAATCCAAAGTAGTTGCATTCCTTGATGGAGACAGAGCAGGAGGATTCATACTAAAAGAACTCAAGTCTCTTGTAAACATAGATGTTGTACACAGAGCACCTGATGGCGTAGAAGTTGAAGAACTCACACCAATCCAAATTGCAGAAATTCTCAAGGATACTGCAGAGGATATGAAAAAAGAAACAGCAAAACCTGTACTCAAGGATGCAAAAGATGAGCCAATTGCAAATGTTGTCAAAAAGGTATACTCACAACTCAATGAATCATTAGAAGCAATAGCACTTGATGATGGAACAAACACACTCTTCAAGGTTCCAGTAAGCGAGGTTGTAGGAAAACTTGCTCCGGGCTCTGGAATAAAATACCTCATACTTGATGGAATCATAACACAACGACTGGTTGATTCTGCCAAGCAGGCTGGAATTGGATACTTGATTGGTCACAGAATGGCTAACCTAAAATCCACTGACGGACTGACACTCAAAACATTTACAGAGCTTGGTGTAGCATAAAACTAGATGCCAGATCTAAAGATTCAACACATTCTCACACTTGCAGAACTTTTCACAAAAGGCGCACGCTATAATTTTGTACCAATAACAACATCATCTCTTGGAAAAAGTATCAATAAATCACAACAAGCTGCATCAAAACACCTAGTAGAGCTTGAGGCAAGCGGATATGTGGAAAGACTTCGAAGTGGACAACGCGTCTCTGTCAGAATAACAAACAAGGGATATGCTGAGATGCTCAAAATCTCGTCTATCTTAAAATCAAGTCTAGAATCCGTTCCAGGACATCTGGAATTCAAAGGAACAATAAGTTCTGGGATGGGTGAGGGTGCATACTATATGTCCATGAAAGGATACACAAAGCAATTCAAGACAAAACTGGGATATGTCCCATTTCCTGGTACTCTTAATGTGAAACTAAAGGACAAGGAATCCATTGAAGCAAAACGCTCCCTTGATGCATATCCTGCAATAATGGTTGATGGATTCTCTGACGGAAAGAGGACCTATGGATGGGTCAAGTGCTACCCTGCAAAAATAAATGGCATAAATGCAGCACTGATACTACTTGAAAGAACACACCATGATGATTCTATTGTAGAGCTAATCTCTGAAGAAAATATCAAAAAGGCAACCAATCTCTCAACAGGATCCAAGGTAACAATTAGAGTACCAATGGGTACAAAGATTGCACAAAACTAGATTCCATAAATTGACTTGCCATAATCATGCTCTATTTTGGAGCTCTTGATGTCTGGTATTGGCGATTGGAGTCGTGCAATGGATACATCAATTCCAATCTTTTTGCATCCATCTATGATGAACTTTTCTTGATGTATTTGGTCATATCCTAGTGCAATGATGTTTGGTCTTACAAGCTCAACTGACTTGAAAATATCTCCTTCTTGTCCTACTATTGCCAAATCCACCATTGAAAGTGATCTTACCAAATCTTTTCTAAGTTCCATGTTGTGAAGCGGTACTCTATTTTTCATCTTTTGTGCAGTCTTGTCTGTTGCAATGACAACTACAAGCACATTACCAAGAGCCTTGGCAGCACGAAGTGTGTGAATGTGTCCTGGATGTATGATATCAAACACACCTCCCGCAAGAACTATGCGGATAGAATTTTTCCCAATCTCTGTCAGCAATTTTCTATTGCTCTCTATGAATCCGTTTTTTACAAGCTGGTCTACTCGCTCTTCTACGTATTCTGAACTTACTGCAAGTTTCCTTCGTATGATATCTGTGGCAGTCTCACCTGAGATTGATGCCACAAAAAAGGCCGTGATTATCTCTTTATCAAATGCGTCCAAATTTATTCCCTAGAGCGAAACTATTACAATTTGATTTATCTATAAACTCTGTGCCCAGGGATCTATGCCTCTTGACAGCCTTAGTGCATCAATTAATCCTTCTGCGTATCCTATGCTAAGTACTGCAAGCTCCTCTTTTCCCTCCTTTTGAAACTTTTCTGCATCATCTATGTAGAGTTGCGCATTTTCTATCACAGGCAAGAGTGTTTTGTCATCTTTGAACATCTTGACCACTTCTTCCAGTGCACCCCTTGCCTTTGGAATATATCTTGTGAGCATCTGATCTGATATCTTGACAATCTTAGACGAGTTGTCAAATGGTTCGTCAAGACATGTGGAAAATATCTTGATTGCATCATGCTCTGTAAAGTGTAGTCTTCCTGGTATGATAATTGTATGTGGTGGCTTGCCAAAATCCGTCTTGACAAGTGTCCCAAGTTTTCCTGAAATTATCTTTTGGCTCTTTGAACCAATCCTTGATGCAACAATTGCAAATGTAGACTGGTCAATTACATTTCTCTTCTGTCCTTTTTCTGTCTCAAGCAGGCTTGATATGGCGTCTTTTGGGTCCAAAAAAAAGTTTGAACTGTTATCAAATTCTAGTATGAGTAAACTGTGACTCCCCTTTACCATGTTTTCATATATTGTATAGTATACAGTGACAAGTGATGGAAGTTCTCGCATGATTGTTACAGGCCTTCCAATCTTGTAGTGATGTAACCCACATTCTCCAATCAATGATGTAATTGCCGATGCGGCGTGTATTGTTCTTGTTTTTATCTTGTCTTGTTCTGCTCTAGTTCTAAGCTCAAGATGTGTTGTTGCAACATATGGGTCACCATATGCCAAAAGCACAACATTTTTCTTTTTTGCAAGTTCCAATATTGCCTTACCGTCCTCTACCATCCATCTTGGAGCTATTGTGAGTTTTCCTTTTACTAATTTTTTTATCTTTGATATTTCTTGTTTTGATATCGGACTGGTAAAAACTTCAAAAAATGTCATGTCTGCTTTTTTTAATACCTGGATGACATTTGTGCTTGCACCTTCAAGACCTGATATGCCAAGGCCTACAAACCATAACATTACAAAAACTCTCTCAAGTCTATATTTTGAGCTTCGTTTTAGCGCTTGGACTGGCTTTTGAATTCGTGCAGTCTCTTAAGATGCGATAACATTCTCTTAAAGACCTCAATGCTTCGCAAAAACTCGTCTGTTGAGACCCTCTCATCAATTGTATGAGATGCATGTGGGTCTCCCGGGCCATATGTTACAACAGGTATGTTCAACGAGTTTCCTATGATGTTCATGTCTCCAGTTCCTGTTTTTCTTATCAACTGTGGTTTTACCTTCTCTATGTCCATTATTCCAAGTGTCAGCGCACGGACAAGTGGTGAGCTATGTGGTGCTTCAAATGGTTCTGTTTCATCTATTACAGAATAAAATGCATGTACTCCTTGTTTTTTTGATATCTCCTCAACTGTAGTCGCGATTCTTTCTCCAACCATCTTACAGTTCATGTTTACCGGAATTCTGATATCCATTATAGCATCACACTCTAGCGGTGTTACATTGTGACTTGTTCCTCCCTTGATTTCAGTAAGTGATGATGTCAACATCATGCTCTTTGCAAGACCTTCCTGGTTTTGCTCTAGGGATTTTTTCAATGCATTTGTAAAAACATAAGATTCTTCAATTGCATTTTTTGCAAGCCATGGTGCACTTGCATGTGCACTGTCACCAACATTTACTCTAAGATTTATTGCAATTCTTCCCTTGTATGCAATTGTAATATTGTTTATTCCACTCGGCTCTCCAAAGATTGCGTAATCTATCTCCGGTTTTTGTTTTACGAGATTTTTAATTCCAGTAGCGTTTCCTTCTTCATCTACTACTGCTGCAAATGTAACTGTACCATTGTTATTACTCTGTACCGCTGCTGCTGCTAAAAGCATAGATATCAACGGTGCCTTGGCGTCTGATGCTCCACGGCCATAAATGTGCCCGTTCTCTGTTCTAACCTTTATCTTTCCTGGAACTGTATCCATGTGACCACACAGCATTATTCTTGGATATCCAGATCCTTTGGTAGCAGTAAGATTTCCCACATCGTCAATGCGGATATCGTCAAATCCGAAATCATCACACTTGTCTGCCAAAAATTCTGCAAGAGGTTTTTCTGCAAGAGATGGCGTGTAA
>JAGWGS010000114.1 GCA_028867235.1 Nitrososphaerota archaeon
CCTGGACAGTCTTTATTGCATCCTGCTCAAATAAAGCATGACACTTACTTTATCTTTGTTGCATATGACAAAAAATCAGAATCATACCACATGGTCTTTGACTCTTTTCCATTTGTAAACAAATTAAATGCCATGTGGACAAAATTATTTCCTTTTAATGCACCATGCCAGTGCAGGGTATTTTTTGGAATAAATGCAACATCGCCTTTTTCAAGTGCCATTTGAAATGATTTTTTGATTTTAACATTATTGTTTTGTAGAGATGTTTTTTTGTAAAATACCAGCATTCCCTTACCAGCAGTAACTACAAGAATTTGCCCTCCTTGATGATAATGCACTTTGGTTCTTCCGCCATTGCTAAAGTTTGCAAGATATACTTTTTGGTCTTTGATCTTTAGTTTGAGTGAAACATCGCTAAGCCAAGCATTTCCTACAAAATACTGCTTTTTACTTTTTACAAGTTGCTTGTCTGGCCCTAATTTTGATACAGTGATTTTTTTATTCATTGTTTTCACAGCCTGTCAGAATAAAGTTACCAATCGTAGAACAAATAGAGATACAGTATTGTCTAGTCATTTAGTCAATCCTTGATATCATCCAGTTTAATGTCATGCCTTATAACATTACATCTAAACCAAATTAGAGTATAAATTTCTAGTAGCGGTAAATCACAAAATTAAACAAGATCATTTTATGGGTGTGATAACATTTTAAACCACCTTCTAAAGTCCATTACCTAATGCCAACGTAGCTCAGCCTGGCTAGAGCATCTGACTTGTAATCAGAAGGTCGAGGGTCCAAATCCCTTCGTTGGCTTGATACTTTATGCTCAATTCTTAGACATCTGATTGACATGAACAAAAATGACAGTATAGACAAAAAGTTAAGTAACGTAAAAGGAATTAATCACTTGTGGAAAAGGGATTTGTTTTAATCAACTGCGAATTAGGTGCGGAAGATTACATAATAGAAGAATTAAAGCTCATTCCACAAGTAAAAAATGCACATGTTACGTTTGGTGCGTATGACGTAATAGCAGAGGTGCAAGCAAAAAATTCTCAAGAATTTGATCAGACAGTATCTCAAAAGATACGTGCCTTATCACAAGTGATGAGCACTATGACATTAAAGGCTACGACGGAATAATTTATTCGCATTAAAATAACCGATAGGTAATTTACAGAAATTCAAACTTCCCGAATGATAATTATACTAGTAAACGGAGGGTTACTTTAGTTGGACAAAATTGAATATGAAGGAACAGTTTGGGCAATAAACCACGGTTTGCCACAGCCATTATTAGATCATTGTATAAAAAAATTAATGGATCATGGAGTCAAAAAAGAGGATATTGTAATTACGGATGCTCCATCAGATGTAAAAGTAGGAACAGTAGTAGTTGACGTATATCCATATCACATAGAGGTCGGAAGAGTGCGAACTACACGTAATGATTCATACATCAGTGGTAGCATAATGATAATAGAACTAAAGACAGATCCTGAAGGAAAATACATAGATTAGATTTACATCTTGTCAGATACCATTAGACTTGACGCACAAGTAACCAAATCACATCATTTACAAGCAATCAAGATTAGAAAAGAAAGATATTTTACGTATAATCTAGATGTAGCTGCACTAGTTACATTACAAATTAGATACATTCTGCTGGGAGATGCGCTTGCAGTTCTCATAGATTCTGATCATCTAGCAACAAGTGTTCTTACACACATCATATGACGTATTTGATGGAGAGTTTTGATTTCCAACATTTACTCCTTTCATGAATAAAATCATCCGATTTCCAAAAACAGATTGGACAGTATTTGAGATAGCAGTGATTTCCACATTATTAGTAAGTTTTGTATCTACAAGAAAACATAATGAAGGAAAATCATTTCGGTTTGATACTAGAGAAAAACAGTATATTTCAAAGAGATTTATTTCAGCACTAGTGTTAATTTTTTATGAGGAAAAAAAAGACTCCAGGTAAAAGCAAAGCAGTACCGATAGCAATAGGTGGCGGGATTACCTTAGTAGTTCTTGTAATAGCAATAAATTATTATCTTGATCAGACAAGCATTTCAGGTCAGAGATTTGGTGATCAACTATCTCAGATTCAGGCAGATCTTAAAAATGAGACTTTGAATTTTGATGCATCTCTTACCCAGTACAAGAGCGGTCAGATTTCAAAAGACCAGATGTTGAAGATTACTGATGAACACATATCAACAATGAAAAATATACTACCTAGATATGACCAACTAAAAGCACCCGAGTCTTTCGGACCGGCATTACAGTTGTTCAAATTGTCCACTGAAACACAAATTGATAGTGACAACGCATTACGAGAATGGATAACTACAGGAGATAATGCTACCAGGGTTAAATCAGACCAGTTACTGCAACAGTCATTTCAATATGAAATGAATGCATTACAGTCATACGAGAACGCCAAATCAAAAGGCTCACAATAATCCTCGCTCTTGTGCAAAATATAGTACATTATTTAGCGTATCAAGTATTTTTGTTTTTTCAAGAGGAATGTCTGTTGCAAATATCATTCCAAGTGTTATGCTCAACATATCATGATCAGTGTGAGACACCAGGATTTTATGATGAGTAATGTCTTTT
Source organism: Nitrososphaerota archaeon (assembly GCA_028867235.1). Lineage (GTDB taxonomy): Archaea > Thermoproteota > Nitrososphaeria > Nitrososphaerales > Nitrosopumilaceae > Nitrosotalea. The sequence goes on from JAGWGS010000114.1 coordinate 2,638, forward strand.
TCAGTCAACAAATTCTTCCAGGCCAATAGCCGCACATGTACTAGACGCAATTGCTGTTCCACATAGTCTATAGTCATATCTTTACCATCCTCAAATATTCCAAATTTTACCATGGGCAACATCAGATATCCACTTTTTATCAGATCATGGTTCTTTAGCATCTCTTGCCTTACTTGGTATGCCTTGTCTTCTGGTTGAATATCGCCATATTCAGGTGCGAAGTATCCAACCAATGTTTTACTATTATCATAGATTTTAAAATAATCTTCTTCAGAAGCGATGGTCCACATTTTATTTGGCTGCCATCTTTTCTGCGACTTGATTTATTTTCAGAGTGCTAAGACACTTGCCACAAAAATATTCTTTTCCAGTATTAAAAATGGTAGGATTTTTGCATTTTGGGCATTCTTTATTGACCCTATTTACCTCAATTGGCATAGAAAAACTTGAATCTATTTCTTCAAAAAGACATGTTGTCAAATTTAATTTGCAATCTCTCTAATTACTGAGAGTTGTTCTTATATGAAATCAAAGATTAACATTATAAACTATGTAAAGAAAAGTACGTCATGATCCCACAGACAACAAGACAGTTCATTGACAGTTTGATTGATTATTACATAAGTGAGGCAGCATCATACAAGCAACTTGCAAAGACATATTCTGAGGAGGTTGAAGATGTAGATGCTAACGCATTTGGCATCATAGTTGGCTGCATTTACTCTGGTTTCTTGCAAGCATATCAAAATCAAAAACAAAAACCACTGCTTGAAGATACTCAAGAATTCACACAGATGGTAAAGACTAGGGCAGCACAGATAAAACGGGGCATATTGGATGCCAAGGTCTAAGATATTTTAGTACACAGATTGTTCTCAGACTCACAGTTCCAGTCACAAATTACAGGCATGGTGTAAAAATTATCAAGATATTTGTGAAAGATTAAATGTAAACATTTCAACCAAGATATCAATGTCAGAAATAGTACATTATCAAATTCAACAATTAATCGACAATGGACAGACAGTGCAATTAACACTTGTTGAAGATGTTCAAACAGAGCCTGTATCTCAAAAACAATTAATGCTAGAGGCAATAAATAAAAAATTAGATCCTGAGCTCAGGGACCAAATTGCACCATTTATTGAAGCAATACTTCAAGCACAGCCAACCATTGCAATCAAGAGTTATGCCCAAACAGCAATTACAATCACAATGCCAAAGAGAAGATATGAGAGAATGGGAAGTCCAGCAGTAGGCCAGAGACTTGAAATTAATATGAGAAAAATCTAGACTAGTTTTGCTACATCAGATAAGGTTTCAAGAGGTAAGGAGCAAGTAAAGTCTCTACATACATAGACCTTGGTTTTATCAGGGTCAAATTCTTTTCCTGCAAAAAACTGAAGATTTGATAACTGTTCAAGATCATTTTTCTGAGATATTATTACCATTATGGCTTCTGGGATAAATTTTTTCAAAAGATAATCGCGTATTTGAGAATCAATTGGATTAACAAGAGTTATCTCAACTGGTTTTTGTAGATACATGAATACAACATTTAGTAACTGCCCAAAACCAAACGGGTTTTCTGCAGCCATAAGTGCAACAGATTCCATCAATTTTAAAGATACATCCAAAAATTTTCCCTCATTTGTCATGTGATACAATCTGAGCATTACCCCCGCAGCGACAGAATTTCCAGAAGGTAAAGACAAATCATACAGGCTCTTTGTTCTTATGATTAATTTTTCATGATTATCAGCAGTAAAAAAGAAATTCTTGTGTGTTTCATCCCAAAAATGATCAATTAGATAATTTGCATAATATATTGCCAGATCAAGATATTTTTTAGATGGCTTGATTTCAAAATAATCAAGTAGTGCATTTACAAAATAGGCATAATCATCAAGATAGGCTTGAAGTTTTGATA
>JAGWGS010000115.1 GCA_028867235.1 Nitrososphaerota archaeon
AGAAGCAGGGATCAATTATTTCAGGATCAATACTAGGGATTGCTACAGGAGCATTATTTGGACTAGTATTTGCATATGCAAGACAAAGTCTTCCAGGCAAAAACAATGTAACAAAGGCTCTAGTTTTAGGGGTAATCATGTGGGCAGTGATATTTTTCATTCCATTTTTAAAATATCCCGCAAACCCACCCACTGTGGGAGATCCATCCACCATTACGCTCAGAGCTAGCACGTATGTAATATTCATGTTAGCGTCAGGCCTAGGAGCACTAGGATTTTCTCTTGCATCTAAGAGGCTTAAAGGAAAAAGAATCCTAGCAATTGTAGGATATGCAGTATTTATCACAGCGGTATTTTTCATAATGCCTCAAAATCCTGACAAGATTTCAATATCTATGGAGTTGGTAAATGGATTTAGGATTGTTTCTGCATCAACAATGACAATATACTGGATTGCAAATGCAGTAATACTCGGATGGTTATGGAATAGGGTCAAACCAGATGCATTGCAACAGACTAGAGAATAAAATGCAAAGTGATATCAGATCTTTGTTTTAGAACATAAAATTATAAAACACAATTAGATTTTATCAAAAAAACAGAAAAATACCAATTTTTGGCAATGCCTGTAAAAGAGCATCAAATATCAGGCATTACACCTAAGGATAAATACAACAGATAAAGCTAACATGACTAGTTGAGCAACCTCATACTTAGGTCGGAAATACTAAACAGACTAGTAGATGGTAGAACCCCATCAAGAGAGGAAGCACATGCCATATACCAAGACGCTAAAGATGATCCTCTAGAAATCTACAAAGTATCGCAATTTCTTAGAACCAAGAACAAAGGAGTAACTGTGACTTATTCCAGAAAAGCATTCTTTAATTTGATAAATCTCTGCCGTGATTCATGTTCTTATTGTACATACAAATCAGAACCCAACCAATCCAAACTTTCCATGATGTCAAAAAATGAAGTTACTGAACTTGTCAATATTGCAAAAAAATATCATTGCACTGAAGCATTATTTGTAACAGGGGAGAGGCCAGAACAGAAATACCAGGAAGCAAAAGAATGGCTCAGGAAAAATGGATTTTCCAGTACCGCTGAATATTTGGCAGAAGCATCAGACATTGCCCTAAAAGGCGGATTATTCCCCCATACAAATGCCGGAAATTTGACAAAAGACGAGATGAAACATCTAAGAAAGACAAATGTGAGTCTAGGACTGATGCTTGAAAATGCAAGTAAGAGACTTTTAGAAAAAGGTATGCCACACCAATTTGCACCAAGCAAGAATCCAAGTGCAAGAATAAAGACTCTACAAAATGCAGGAGAGCTAAACATTCCAATGACTACAGGATTACTTGTTGGGATAGGAGAAAATCCAGAAGAGATGATTGATTCCATTTATGTCATAAAAGACATACATAAAAAATATCACAACATACAAGAGATAATATTACAAAACTTTCATCCAAAACAAGATACACCCATGAAATCAAACCCAGCACCACATGAAAGATATTTCAAGACAATAGTGGCATTGACCAGAATAATAATGCCAGATATGAATATTCAGATACCACCAAATCTTTCTCCTGTGTCATATTCCTCATTTTTATCAACTGGAATAAATGATTGGGGAGGAATATCACCCATAACACAAGATTATGTAAATCCAGAATTTCCATGGCCAAAGGTTGATGAGGTTGATAAGAGGTGTGCTGAGGCAGGATTTAATCTCAGAGCAAGATTTCCAGTTTATCCAGAATTCTTTGACATGGTAAATCATAGCCTCAGAGAGAAAATGTCTGCAATTGCAGATTCAGACAACCTAGTAAACAAGGAGTATGCCAAATGAATACACAGACAGCATTGTTTGATTCATTGTTAAGAAACTTAGATCCTTTAGTAGCAGTTGTTCTAAATCGCGCATTAGATGAAAAGGAGATTTCTGTAAGAGAGGCAACCACCTTGTTTAATGCACAAGGAATAGACTTTCACATGATTGGAATTGTGGCAGACGAATTACGTAGAAGAAGAGTTGGAGACATTGTTACATATGTGATAAATCGAAACATCAATTTTACAAACGTGTGCATAAAACAGTGTGGTTTCTGTGCATTTAGCAGGGACTTTCGTCAGGAAGAAGGGTATTTTCTTCCAACAGAAGAGATAGTCAGGCGTGCAAAGGAGGCACGTATGCTTGGGGCCACAGAGGTTTGTGTTCAAGCTGGCCTTCCACCAGACATGAATGCTGACACATATGAGAACATTTGTAGAGCGATAAAGACAGAGGTGGGAGACATTCACATACATGGATTTTCACCTGAGGAAGTTTTGTACGGTTCGATTAGATCAAATGTTTCAATAAGAGACTATTTACTTAGACTAAAAGAGGCTGGCGTAAACTCGTTACCAGGTACAGCTGCAGAGATTTTAGATCAGCAAATGAGGGACAGAATATCGCCTGGAAGAATCAGCGTCGATAAATGGATAGAGGTGATCAAAACAGCACACAAGATTGGAATACCATCAACGTCCACCATAATGTTTGGACACATGGAATCACCAGAAGACAGAGCAAAACACATGGGGCTGATAAGAGAGATACAAAAAGAAACAGGAGGATTTACAGAATTTGTTCCGTTGAACTTTATCCATACAGAGGCACCGATGTACAAGGAACATCTGAATGCCAACATACGAAATGGTGCAGATGGTAGAGACGTACTCCTCATGCATGCAGTAGCAAGAATCATGTTCAATAATTACATAAACAACATACAGACATCATGGGTTAAGGAGGGAGCTGGGATGGCGCAGTTATCACTTTCTTGGGGGGCAAATGATTTTGGAGGCACTTTGATAAATGAAAGTATATCAACAGCGGCAGGTGCAGAACATGGTCAACTACTCAAACCAAAAGACATTCGACGTTTGATAAAACAAGTAGGAAGAATCCCGGCTCAAAGATCCACATCATATAAGATACTCAAGGTATTTTCTTCAGAAGATGGTACGGACCCTCTTGATGAGATACAAAATGTATCACAGTTTGGGTCATATCATGAATTGATAAAACTTGACGGATACCGATACAAGAGTAATAGGCGAAAATAATTGTCATATTGTTATGACATATTGAAAAGATCAAAGGAGTTACATCTTGATGAATGCGAGGTAGTATCAATTCAAAAAGACATTATCACCGTGAGAATAACAGATTCAGAGATAGCAGAAACAAAACACAACAGAGAGAAATCATCTGCAATACGAATCATAGACAAGAAGAAGATAATATCTGCAAAAACTACCGAAAATGAAAAAGACTTGCTAGAAAGAGCATTGCAGGCAAGAACATTTGTAAGGCCAATGAATTTGTGGAATACTCTCCCATTTCCTTCAGCAAGTGCAACAATAGAAAGAATGTATGACTCTCATCTTGCCGAGATGTCAGATACTTCTGCAATAGATATTGCTCAAGAGATGATAAATGCATCAAATCATAAGGATGTTACGCGTATCTCAGGATCCTTGAACATAGTTTCAGAAACATATCACATAGTAAACACAAATGGAATGGATTGTTCTGACAAATCTACTTTTATCTCAGGAACAATAAACACAGAATCAGAGACAGGAAACTCGGCAGTAAGTGGAATAGGTGCAGATTGCTCCAGAACCAAAGATAGATTTTCTGCACAGAAGATAGGACATGATGCCTTGGAGATGTGCGTGAGTTCCATCAATCCACAAAAAGTTGAGTCAGACACATATCAAATAATATTTGATCCTTATGCATTTGGAGACCTGTTATCGTTTGTATTTTCTGTAAACTTTAACCTAAAGACATATTCTGAAAAAAGAAGTTGTTTTTCTGGAAAATTTGGAGAAAAAATTTCAGATGACAGTCTAACTATCATGGACGATCCGCATGCTCCTGATGGCATAGGCAGTAAACCATCTGACGACGAAGGAGTTGCTACCAAGCCGCAGTATCTGATTAACTCAGGAGTTTTTTCAGGCCTATTCTCAGATTCATTTGAAGCGTTCAAAAATCAAAAAAGATCTAGTGCCAATGCAGCACGACCTGGTTCACCAATGGGAAGATCTACCCAGCCATCAACCGTCCCACAACCTCACAATCTAAGAGTTGTGGATGGAAAACACTCAAGAGAGGAGATCATAAAAGATACCAAAAAAGGCCTACTGGTAGGAAGGTTGTGGTATACATATCCAATAAATCCAGAACAGGGAGATTTTTCATGTACTGCAAGAAGCGGGGTCAAGATAATAAAAGATGGGAAAATATCAAGTCCAGGAAAATCTGTAAGAATAGTTCACAATCTAAAGAATATACTTGCAAACATTACAGCAATTGGAAATGATTCAAGAAATATTTTACAGTGGCATTCACTTCCATCGATAACACCCACCATCAGTGTTTCAGGCATACCTGTAACACCACTTTAGATAGACTGTAAGACAAATTGCATTCCAATCCCAATAACATACAACACAAGCAATAGGATACCTGATT
>JAGWGS010000116.1 GCA_028867235.1 Nitrososphaerota archaeon
AATTTCTCTGACAAGTCACTTCCATGACAGCAATACCAGCAGTCGAAAAAACAGAGACAGCCAAGTGCAACACCTGTGAGCGCGATTGTGTGCAGTTGTGCACCCAGTGTGGAAGAAACTTTTGCAAAAAACACATGCTAAGACACTTGGAAAAGTGTGGTGGATTCAAGGCACTAGTCAACACAATACTTCGAGACGACTTTAAGGAAATAGTCAAGCAAGTTGCGGAGGCAATGTTAAAGTCGATATGAATTTCTGCAAATCCCCTGATGAGTTCGTGAAACTCGAACGAAACAACACAGTTGTCGGGAGAGAACTAGGAGGTGAAAGACAGTAAATGATTGGAAGCAAAATTCAGCTAGTGCTTGCACTTGCTGCAGGATCATTGATACTAAGTTCAAGTTACCTAGGATTTGCATGGGCTGATGCAGGTCAAAACCCAGCAGGAAACATCCAGATAAAGGCAACAAATGCAATAAAAAATGATCCAAAAGCAATGAGCATACTTCAAACCATAGAGATCTTCAAGCAGCAGTATGCAGCACAGCAACAAAAACAAACCATACAGGATCAACAAAACCAGTTGGTAGAGCAGCAGCGCAAACTTGCACAGCAATATCTCCAAGCAGACATTGCAAGTGTTGACCAACAAAACGATGCAAGCGTATCAAACGCATATGCAGGTTTTGTCAGCAAGGTAAACAGTCCAGCGCAAGGAGTATTTGCGGACGAGTTTGCATACATGCAACAAAAAGTGGCACAAGGACGACTTGCAATGAACCAAGTAATACAGAACGGTGGCACATATGACCAAGCACTTGGTGCATTTAACAGTGGAGCTGCAACTCAAAAGACTGACCTTGTTAGCGTAAACAAGGCAACAAATGTCAAGTACAACTTGGCAGACGGGACAGTCCAGGACTTGTTTGACAAGTATGGAAATCTCAAGAAACACTCGGCATACTAGAGGCCCCCAAGTTTTTTATTAATTTATTTTGGCTCTAACCATGAGCCATTTCATCTAGATTTATTCTTCGCAGTATCTTTTTGCCGCTTTTTACGCTGATACGTGGATTTTTGGTCTCATATTGTTCTGGGAGTTTAGCAGATGACACACTTCCCTCATAGACATGTCTTGGCTTGTTAAGATTAGTGTCGACCCAGATACATGCATCCCTGTCACACAATATGACACAGTCTTCTATTGTCTCGCCGCTGTTTCGAATTCGTATTTGGGAAGCACCAGATGAGACATGCTCTAGAGTAAAGTGATAATCTTTTGCAATCTTGCGTGCAACTTTGGTCTTGACAAACCATGTGATTATACCTACGACTCCTGACGCTACTACAGATGTGATTATACCATTGAAGAGTGTTTTATCAGATGAAGATGTATCTTGAGGCAGAGGGTTTGATTGAACGGGCTGACTAGAATTTTCCACAGGAGGAGAGGTAGGAGTTGACTGCTGCTGAACCGGATGAAGATTTTGATATCGTAACAGTCCTGCAAGATTGTTGTTTATTGGAAATGATGTTGTGTTTACATCAGATAATATGGTTCTAGGGTCTTTGATTAGGACAAATTGCTGGTAATCAGCTTGTGTGGAAACTATTCCTGCAAGAAGTGTGCCATCGGGTGCAGTAAGATCAAACTTGACATTATTTACAGTCTGTGTTGGCGTGGTTTGAGGGGTGGTTTGTGGCGGTGTTTTTACTTGAGAAGGAACGGTAGTTGTTTGGTTTTGTGACGGAGTTGATATTATAGGTACAAGTGTTGTTGCAGTGGCTTCATTTGAAGGATTACTATGAGTTCCAGGATATACTGCAGACACGCGATATGTATATGTCGTATTTGCATCAAGACCTGTGACAGGGTATTTTGTGTCACTTGTTTCAGTATCATCATCAATTGACTGGAAGAGCCCTTGGTTGTTTTTTACTTCAACCTTGTATCCAAGTAGTTTTTGCCCATATTGTTCAAGAGGAGGAAGCCAAGTCAAGAGGATTCCCTTGTCAGAGATTGCCTTTGCTACAAGCGGCGCTGGAACAGAATCAGCTGCAAGATGATTTACCTGGTATGCAAGCAAGTTGCTAAGATTGTTATTTGCATGATATGCTGTAGGTACAGGATTTAACAAGACAGCTCGTGGGTCTTTTTTGTATTGTAATGAAAGATAATCATCAGAGCTCATGATGACACCTGAGAGTGTAGTTCCATCAGGCGGAACAAAGTCAAATTGTGTATTTGTCAGTGCGGCACCAGTAATACTTGATGCTGTTGGTTTTGATGTAGTAGTTGGAGTTGCAGACGCAGGATTTGATGCAGAAGATGATGTATCATCAGAGTACACTGCTGAGACCCGGTAGGTGTACGTGGTGCCTGTCTTCAGACCCGTCACAGAATATGCGGTGATTGTGCTACCACTGTTGTAGACCAGAGTGTCATATACTCCTATTCCTACCTCCTGCTCTATTTTGTATCCAGCAATTGTTTTTCCATAATTTTGTGTTGGCGCAGTCCATGACAGATTTATCTGGGTTGGAGAGACTGCAGTTGCACCAAGTCCTGTTGGATATTCTGTAAGTACAGGAGTCATTGCACCTTGTGCAAAATTAGATGTGTACACTCCTAGTACAAGCAGTAATGCAAAAAGCAGAAATTTTCTATTCATCATGGTCACTGCCATTTTGCTTTAGATAATGCATATTTATTCGTACAAATTTTTCAATTCAGCCTAAAATGGTTTTGGTATCAAAGATACTGAGAGTAGAGTAGGTTTGAAAAATCTACTTGATTGTGATTACAGCGTGTGGTGGTGACGATGGGTTGACCACTGTAATGTGTACTATGGCAGCATCCTTTCCAAAGGAGTTGCTTACAGTGTTCTCAAAGACTAGGTCTTTGGTTTGGCCAAGTGCTACATCTGGTGCCACAAAGCTTGGTTTTGCTGTGTTAACATTAACCAGTTGTACTGGTTCACCTGAGATTTGTCTCCATGAGAACTGGATGTATGCGCCAGTACTCTTTGTACCGTCTAGAGTAACATTAGATGTGGCATTGACAGTTGTGTCTGGACCTGCGTCTGCTGTTGGAGCACCGCCTGGTTCAGGATATGCAGCGTAGACATACTGTTCACAGTCTCCTACGATTGAGCCGCTTTGTTTAATCGTTAACTGGAATGCGTAAACACTGCCACCAGAACCGGATGGAAGATTTACTGTTGGTGAAGCATCAGTAGAAGATGAAATTCCAATTGGTGCTCCAGATGTTTGTGCCCATTCATAAGTCAATGGAGCATTGGATGGATTGTCAATCATCTCTACAAGTGTTGCAGTACCACCTTCATGTGATCTTATGATAGGACCACAGCTAAGTGATGCAAGTTTGTATACAGATGCGCTAATTACATGTACTAGAACAGAGTCAGAGCCAACTCCACCATATGGATCCTTGGCAGTGATTGTGAATTGTAAAGTTGCATTACCACTTGGACCTACTGCTGGTGCTACAAGTGTTGTAGTAAGGTCTGTTGGATTAGATAGTGTGACTTTGGTGCCAGAATTTTGTGTCCATGCATAAGTCATGTTGTCACCGTCTGGGTCAGTTGCTGATGCCATCAAAGTCATTGGGGCACCTTCCATGACAGTCAATTCGTGATCAGTTGTTACTACTGGAGGATGATTCTGGTGTATAACATGAAGTGTAAATGCTGTAATGCTTGTAAGTCCCTGGGGGTTTGTCACAATTAATGAAAACTTGAGATCTTTTACTTGGCCTGGTGAAACTGCTGGTGTTGTAAAGGAGATATCCACATCACTTGTAGATGACATAGCTACTGGTTCACCACTTAGTTGTTGCCATTGATATGAGATGGCTTGGAAGTGTGGGTCAGTTGAATCTTCACCTGATAGGGTGACTTGGGTTTGTTCATAAACGGTTGCCTCGCTTGTTTTTTGAGGAGTTGCACCGTATGCTGACATGGATGTCAGACCAACTGAGAAAACTATAACTGCCAAGACTGCAAATATTACTTTGGAATTATTCAACGTGTGTGTTGTAAATTTTCGAATATTAAAAACCTTTCTCTCAAATTATTAATTAGTTAGGATCGCTAAGAAAGTTGACAACAAATTTTATGTGAAAAATGATTTTTGAGCTCAAAAAGATCCATTTTCCGCTCAAAAAATGGTTTGAGAAATTTTTAGATCTCACAATTTACCTCCATCTATTGAATTATTTTTTGAAATTTCACATTTTGACTAGTTTCTGAAAAATAAATGAAAAAGGCAAACGTGTTATTTGTTCCACATCTTCTGCCAAGTCTCTGCAAACTTGTTCATCATATCACCATATGCCTTGACTTGATCCATTCCAGATTGATTGAAAACCTTCTGCCAGTTGTCACCGAATTGTTTGAATGTGTCAACACCTGCCTTGTTCATCGACTTTTGCCAATTCTCAGTAAACTGATTCATTGT
>JAGWGS010000117.1 GCA_028867235.1 Nitrososphaerota archaeon
AAACACATTAAAGAAGACTGAAATATTGAATTGTTGCTTTATCTCGCATAATGCTTCCAAGACTAGAATCAATAAAGCAAGCAAGAATGAAAATAGGATTAACTCAACAAAAGCTTGCATCCCTTACTGGAGTTAGCACATCCATGATAAACCAAATTGAGTCTGGAAGATGTCAGCCAAGTTATTCTACTGCTAGAAAGATATTCGAAGTATTATGGTCTCTAGATAGTCAATCATCCACCAAGGCTGGAGACATATGTAGTAAAGATGTTGCAAAACTCAAATCTACAGATTCATTGCATGATGCTATAAAAAAAATGCAAGAGCTATCCATAAGTCAAATACCAATATTTGATGGAGTAGAGGTAGTAGGAGTAATAACAGAAGATGGGATTGTAAAGCACATACTAGATAATGATGAAACGCAGAGAAAAAGAATCAAGTTATCTGAAATAATGGAGCCAAGACCACCCATAGTAGATTACAACACTCCAGTCAAGACACTAGTATCACTAATACGATACTCAAAATGTGTACTAGTATCAAAACAAAGTAAAATTGTAGGAATAATTACAGCATCAGACACTCTAAAGCTTATAGACTAACATTAATGCATCAGACTAGAAAATAGGACTAAATCCAGATTATGATTTTGGATGAGAGCACAATTCGGCCAACACTCCACTCAATGATTTCGGATGCATGAATATGATCTGTGTTCCTCGTGAACCAGGTCGTATTTCCCCAAGGAATCTTATTCCACATGTTTTCATTCGGTCAACCTCTTTTTCAATTCCTTCAGTTTCCAGTGCAATGTGATGTAATCCTTCTCCTTTTGTAATCAGAAATTTTTTGATAGGACTTGATTCTTTTGTTGCTTCCATTAATTCAATTCTAGAATTATTCAAATGCAATATTGCTACTCTTACTCCTTCTGATTCCACAGTCTCAAATTCTACATCATGAATTGCCAATGCTTCTTTGTATTGTTTTACTGCTTCATCTAGATTATTTACTGCAATAGCAACATGATCAAGCCTCATTTTAGAAAGTCTCCTTTGGTTGGTATATTCCAAATACTCCTCTGAAAGTATTACTTATTTCTCCCAGAGTAGCATAATTTTTAACAGCATCTAGGATGTAGGGCATGAGGTTTTCGTCTTTGTCAGCCGCAGTTTTCATCTTTTCAAGAGCATGATTAACTTTTACATTATCGCGTGTGCTTCGTAGTTCTTTTAGTTGTTGGGTTTGTTGAGTTTGTATACTATCATCGATTTTCATAATTTCTGGTTTTTCTTTTGTAGGATCTGTGAATTTATTAACACCAACTATGACCCTTTCTTCTCCATCAATTTCTTTTTTTAGCCTGTAAGCATTTTGCCTGATTTCAGACTGGAAGAATCCCCGTTCAATTCCAGCAAGCGAGCCTCCCATTCTATCAATTTTTTTCAAATACTTGTTGACTTCTGCTTCTATGACATCAGTCAAGTTTTCCACATAATAAGAGCCTGCAAGAGGATCAACTGTCTTTGTTATTCCACTTTCATACCCAACTATTTGTTGTGTTCTCAAAGCTATTTTTACTGCAGCCTCTGTTGGTAGTGCCAGTGCCTCATCTTTTGAGTTAGTATGAAGAGATTGGCACCCTCCAAGGACCGCAGCCATTGATTGTATTGCTACACGGATGATGTTATTATCAGGTTGTTGAGCCGTAAGAGATTCACCACTTGTTTGAACATGGAATTTCAACTGTATTGATCGTTTGTCTTTTGCATGGAACCTATCTTTCAAGATTTTAGCATAGATTCTTCTAGCAGCTCGGAATTTAGCAATCTCTTCAAGAAACTCACTAGTACAACAGAAAAAGAAGGAGAGTCTAGGAGCAAATGCATCTATTTTCAATCCACGGTCGACACAAGTCTCGATGTACTCTATTGCATTAGCAAGAGTAAAAGCAACTTCCTGAATTGCATTACAACCAGCTTCTCTCATGTGATATCCAGATATAGATATTGGATACCATTGAGGAACTTTTTTTGAACAATATTCTATCATGTCTCCAATGAGCCTCATAGATGGGCGAGGTGGATAGATGTAGGTATTTCTTGCAATGTATTCTTTTAGAATGTCATTTTGAGTAGTACCTCTAAGTTGTTTGCTATCGACTCCTTGTTTTTCACCAGTTGCAATATACAGTGAAAGAAGAGTCGAGGCCGTGGAATTGATTGTCATAGAGGTGCTAACTTTGTCAAGAGGAATGCCGTTAAAGCATTTCATCATATCTTTCAGCGATGTTATTGATACACCAACTTTGCCAACTTCACCTTCTGCATGAGAATCATCAGCATCATATCCAATTTGTGTCGGCAAGTCAAAAGCCATCGAAAGACCAGTTTGACCTCTTTCAAGTAGATACTTGAATCGTTGATTTGTTTGTTCGGCAGTACCAAATCCAGTATACTGCCTCATAGTCCAGAGTCTGTCCCTATACATTCCAGGATGAATTCCCCTAGTGTACGGATATTTTCCAGGCTCCTCACTCTTACTTTTTGGTTTTACTCTATAATCATAAAATCTCTTTACAGGAATATTTGAATCAGTCTTGATGGATTTGGGTTTCATTTCTACATTATCCTCTTGGTTATTTTATCTGCAGCCTCAAATGGATCGATTTTTTTTGATTGTAGTTTTTTCAAGTATGAAGCGTATGACTTGTTTGAATCAAGCATTGTGGTAACTTTATTTTTAACATTATTTAAAACAATATCTCTGAGTTCTAAATCCAACTGTTGTTTTTCATCAGAGACCTTTGTTTTTTGACGTATTTTCATTAGATCTTCTAGTTTTTTTGCAAACTCTACAATACCTTTATTTGATTTTGTAGAGGTCATCATAACAATGGGGTTTTTTTCAGACATGCCAATAAAATCACGTACCGAATCAAAGAGTTGATTGGATCCCGGTAGATCACTCTTATTTATCAAATACACATCGCCGATTTCAGTTAAACCTGCTTTTATAGTTTGAATATTATCACCAGTATTAGGATTAAAGACCACAACTGTAATGTCTGCAATTTTTTCAATATCCACCTCTGTTTGTCCTGCACCCACGCTTTCGATTATTATAGGATCAAATCCAGCATACTCCAAGATTCTGATACTATTTCGAAGTGATGTGGATACAGCTCCAGTAGCACCTCGTGAAGCCATACTTCTAATGTATGTACCAGAGTCTGTAGATTCAGTCATTCTCACTCTATCACCCAGGATTGCACCTCCTGTGATGTGACTGGTGGGATCTATTGCAAGAACAGCAGTCTTGTATCCTAGATTGTTTAACTCCATACTTGTTTTGTTGATTAGAGTGCTTTTACCTGCCCCAGCAGGTCCTGTTATACCAATTTTCATAGATTTCCCAGAAGTACGAAAGATCTTTTTTATTATCAATTTTGCATCTTTTTCATTATTTTCTACCATAGAGATAGCACGTGCTATTGCTCGTCTGTTTCCTTTCTTAAGTTCAGACACAATATCCATAGAAATTTCACAGTGCAGATACACAATAAATCTTCTTGTTACAGGAGTCATGATAAAGAAACCTACGCAAATAAAGCTTTTAAAAGACAAAACTTATCAAAAAATACATGTCGCAAAAAACTCAAACAAAGAGAATTAGAATACTAGTATCCAAGTTAGGATTAGATGGTCATGATAGAGGTGCACTTGTTTTATGCAGAGCATTTAGAGATGCAGGAATGGAAGTAATTTACTCTGGCTTATTTGCCACTCCGGAGAGAATAGCACAGATAGTTGAAGATGAAGATATCGACGTGGTAGCGCTCAGCCTACTAAACGGTGCACATTTGACATTATTTCCAAGAGTTGCAAAGGCCATAAAAGACAAAGGAATTAACGATGTTCTTGTAATAGGTGGAGGAGTCATACCTGAAGATGATAAACCAAATCTTGAAAAATCAGGAGTTTTAGGAAATTTCGGGCCTGGTACACCGCTCCCAACAATAATTGATTTCATACAGACAAATCTTTCAAAAATAAAGAAATAATACTTTATTTTATTCAGTAGAATCAGGCCACATCATTTTACGCATGTTTTTACCAACTGTTTCTATTTGATGTGCCTCTATCTGTTTCATGAATCGGTCAAAAGAATTCTTTCCATTCTTTTGATAATCAGAAATCCACTCCTGATTAAATGTGCCATCTTGAATCATTTTTAGCGCTTTCTTCATTTTTTCTTTCACGCTGGCATCCATAACCATTGGACCCCGTGTCAATCCGCCATATCTTGCAGTTTCACTGACCCGTCTATACATTCCAGCAACTCCATATCGTTGAATCATATCAACTATCAATTTTAATTCATGTAAAACTTCAAAGTATGCAATCTCTGGCTGATATCCTGCTTCAACTAGTGTTTCAAAAGCATTCATAACCATAG
>JAGWGS010000118.1 GCA_028867235.1 Nitrososphaerota archaeon
CTATACAATATCTAATTACTAAAGGAATAATTTCTTAAAATAAGATGCGGTCGCCGGGATTTGAACCCGGGTAACGGGCTTGGAAGGCCAGTGTACTAACCAAACTATACTACGACCGCTCACTCTGCCAATCTTAGACCTACATAATAATTCTTTTTTCACACTCATAAAGTACACGTGAAATTATGATATGGGCTTCAAGAGCCATCTTGTCAACTGATAGAACTTTGTCAAAATACTGTGCATTATTTTCAAAAAATTGACCCTTAGGAAATCCTCCAACTACAATACATGTATCATCACATATTTCCTCTGATAATTTTTGATATGAACTTTTGATACCTTTACTTGATAATGCAACTGTTTTTGTTGGCTTGATTTTTTTAATACAACTACCAAAATCCATATTTTCTATTTTAAGAAGTGTATTTCCATTCTCTATTATTTTTCCAGTTGCATACAATTTCTCAATGAGTCCTGTGAATCTGTGATATGATTTTGGTAGCCGTACATTTTGTCCTATTGTAATTACTTTATTATCAATTGTATGAACAAACACATTCAATTTATTCTCAAAATATAGAGGTATACTACAAGCTTCCAGAAGAGAAAAATGAATTAGATCTGGCCTGCCACGTTTTATCTCGTTTTTGATTCCTTTCATTGCTGCAAAATGCCATGAAATATCAAGCAAAATCTCTGATGGTCTTTTTCCAATTCTTCTAGCATGTGATATGACAGAATTATGCCTCTGTAATTCTACAGGCACTAATTCTAGCGCAGATTCAATTATTACAAGTGATAGCAAGATTGTAATTTAAGAGTGGGAATTATTAAACAACATGAAGCCTGCCATTAAGGCCCTTTTAATAGAAAGAATGGGAATTCTAATTAAAAATGCTACTAGTAATGCAAGGACTCATCCAGAATTAGCACAAAGACAAGCCATTCTTGCAAAAAGACTTTCTACAAAATATCGTGTTAGAATGCCATATGAATTACGAATTCATTATTGTAAGAAATGCAAGCAATTTGTCGTACCAGGATTTACAGCAAGAGTTAGAATAGGACGAAGTAATGTAAAATCAATACGTGTTACCTGTAATTTCTGTAATCATACATATAGAAAGATAATAAAAAACAAATTCTAATAGGTCAATGATTTATAAGACGAACTTTGAATTTTGGTTTTTATGGCAAAGGCATACGATGTACCAGCAGATTTACTGATTGGTAAATTAACGGAGACTCTGAAAAACGAGGATATAGTACAACCAAGCTGGATTCCATTTGTTAAGACTGGAGCTCATGCAGTAAAGCCTCCGCAACAGAGTGATTGGTATTATACTAGATGTGCCTCTCTCTTAAGAAAAATTTACTTACACGGACCTATAGGCATAAATGATTTACGATCAATGTATGGAAGTACCAAACCAGTTGGTTATGGAGGTGCTCATCATAGAGATGCAGGTGGTGCAATAATCCGAACCGCAATACATAGCTTAGAAAAATTAGGTTATCTTGATAAAGTTGAAGGAAAAGGCAGGACAATATCTCATGAAGGTATGAAGAAACTTGATAGACTTTCGACTGAGATCCTAAATGAATTAATTGCAAAGAATCCAAATCTAAAGAAATATTCTTAATAAAATCATGAGCTCTTCTAATCCAAACGATGATAGAAATCCAAGTGATGCTGAAGTTTCTGCCTTAAAGGAAAATGCGTTAAAAACTCTACTTTCAGCAGACGCTAGACTAAGATTAAACAACGTACGATTGGTAAAACCTGATCTTGCAGCAATGGTTGAAAACTATCTATTAGGGCTAGCATCTCAGGGTCGTCTAAATTCGCAAATATCCGACGATCAATTAAAACAAATTTTGTTGTCTACTCAACAACCAAAACGAGATTTTAAAATAAATCGCAAATAGTATTAAGGAAAATATATTAGGGGTAAATGAATCGATTACCGATATGAAAGCAGTTGTTTATGAAAAATATGCTCCAAACGATGACTACAAGTCCATTCTAAGTGTAAAAGATATTCCTGAACCAAAGCCAAAACCAAATGAGGTTGTTTTCCGTGTTAGAGCAGCAGCCTTGAATTATAATGATATTTGGGGTATGAGAGGTCAACCAGTTCCAGTACCATTACCACACATATCTGGTTCTGATGCTGCAGGAGAAGTTGTCGCAGTAGGAGAAGATGTTACTAATTTCAAGGTTGGAGATCGTGTTGTTTCACATTCTAACATGTCATGCAGAGTATGTGAGGCATGTACTGATGGTCGTGAATATGATTGTACAAAGAGAACCATTTGGGGATTTCAGACAGGGCCTCTATGGGGTGCATATTCTGAGTTTACACATCTTCCAGAAGTCAATGTTGCAAAAGTTCCAGATGGTGTAAGTTTTGATGAAGCTGCTGCAGCCTCCATGACGTTGCTTACTTCATGGCATATGTTGGTGGGAAGAGCAAGAATCCGTCCTGGTCAAACAGTACTCATTATGGGAGGAGGCTCTGGTGTTGGAAGTTTTGGAATTCAAATTGCTAAATTATACAATTGTAATGTTATTGCTACTGGAAGTCCAGATAAGCTTGACAAGTTAAAAGAACTCGGAGCTGATTTTGCTGTTGATCACAGAAAACCAGACTGGAGCAAAGAAGTCAGGCAGATTGCCAAGCCTTTTGGTGGTATTGATATATCCTTTGATCATATCGGTCAAACTCACTGGAATGATCAATTAACCTTGCTAAAATATGGTGGAACACTAGTAACTTGTGGAGCAACTACTGGATATGACGCAAAGACAGACTTGAGACATATCTTTTTCAAAGGTACCAATATCCTGGGTTCTACACAAGGAACAAAAGCAGAGCTAGAACAAGGTTTGTACTGGATGGGTAAGAAGAAAATTAAATCCATTATAGATTCTGTATATAGCTTTGAAAATGCTGCAGAAGCACACACTAAGATGCTTACTGGTAAAGGATTGGTAGGTAAAATCCTCCTCAAGCCATAATCCTTTCTATTTATGGCAAGACTCTTACGTAGTCTTTTGTTTGTACCAGGTAACAACAATCGTTTCTTAGAAAAAGCAAAATCTCTTGGAGCAGACATTATCTGTTTTGATTTAGAAGATTCTGTTCCGTTGGAAGAAAAAAAATCTGCAAGAAATTTGATCAAAAACGCATTAAAAAACAGATCTGAATATGTCTCAGAAATTTATGTACGAACTAATTCTCCTGTTTCCGGAATGATACCTGACGATCTATCTGAAATTGTGCAATCCGGAATTGATGGAATAGTAATTCCTAAGGTGAATACCGCATATGAAATAAGAAAGATTGAAAAAATAATGACAAGTTTAGAAAAAAAACGTTCTCTTAAACCAATAGAGCTGATAGCATCAATAGAATCAACACAAGGTGTTGTAAATGCATATTCTATTGCTTCATGCAATAGAGTTTCAGCACTAGTTTTCGGTGTGTTTGATTTACTAAATGATCTAGGTGTAGAATATTCAAAAAACTCTGAAGGAGCAATATACTCTAGATCAAAAATTCCCATAGATGCAAGAGCAGCAGGAAAATATGCAATAGATGCAATATGGCAAGATCTAGATGATACAAAAGGATTAGAACAAGATTCTGCATCTGCAAAAAATCTTGGATATGCAGGAAAGAGCATAATTCATCCTAATCAAATTGATATTGTTCACAGGGTGTTCTATCCAACTTCTCTGGAAGTAGAATGGGCAAACAAAGTCATTAATGCCTATACTTTAGCTAAGAAAAAGAAGAAAGGTGCTACTACTGTTGATGGAAAAATGATTGATGAAGTACATTACAAAAGAGCTCTGGCTTTGATTAACTCTATAAAACATGTATCTTGATAATACTTGATAAACATAAATCCTCTCAATGCGAATGAAAAATCAGTAATGTTTACTGGAATAATTGAAGGTCTTGGAAAGATTATAAAATTTGATACAAAAACAAACAGCCGGAGTGCAGCAAGAATGCACATTGATCTTGGTAAAATTTCTAAGGGTCTAAAAATAGGAGATAGTGTAGCTATTAATGGCGTTTGTCTTACAGCAATAAAAATTTCAAAAGGAATAACAGAATTTGAAATGATTGGTGAAACAATAAAAAAAACTAATCTCGGATTGTTGCAACACGGTGACAAAGTCAACATAGAACGAAGCTTAAAAGTTGGTCAGCGATTAGAAGGCCATTTTGTATTAGGACATGTTGATGGGACTGGTATTGTTTCTAAAATTGAAAAACAATCTAATCAAATACAACTCTGGATTAAAATTCCAAAAGAATTATCAAAGTATGTCATCAAAAAAGGCTCAGTTACTGTTGATGGAATTAGTCTAACAGTAGTAGATGTGTTAAAAAACCAATTTTCTGTTTCTTTAATAC
>JAGWGS010000119.1 GCA_028867235.1 Nitrososphaerota archaeon
TAGCAAGAATGGAAGGTGAGTTCACAAGATTAAAAGAAATGTACGGGAATCTTTTGATTTTTTATGGAATAGACGGAGACCCAAATTGGAACAACAGGCAAACAAGATTTCTAAAACCAGTTTATACTGGAGAGATACTAAAAGTGAAATACAAGATTTCAGAGAAACGAGAACTTGATGATCAGTTTGGGCTTGTTGGAGTAGATTTTGAAGCTGTCAATCAAGACAACAAAACAATGGTAATCTCAAACAGGAATCTGTATAGAATCAAAAAGGACCCGCCAATGCATCAAGAACCAATTTGAGCGCAGATGCACCAAGTATTACAGTCACAAACAATCGTAGCCTTCTTTCATTAACACGTGTAGACAACCTACTTCCCACCAAACCACCAAGAAACGACCCTATTGAAAGCATCCCTGCTTCAAAATAGTTAGGGTGTCCCATTAGAGAATGCACTATCATTCCAGATGCTGCAGTAAACATCAAAATGAATTGAGAGGTAGGTGCTGCAAGCTTCATGGACAAACCAATTGCAATTACCATCAAGGGTACAAACACAGTTCCCCCTCCAATTCCAAACAGGCTTGATACTATACCTCCAAAAAAGCTAGCACCGGCTGCAAGTAACATTACTTGTTTTGATAAACTGTGCTCGCGTGATTCCATTTTTCTTCTCATGTAAATGTATACTCCTGATGCGATCAAGACGGCTCCAAACAACAATTTGAACAGAGGCGGGGAAACTATGTCAGATACATATGCGCCAACAACAGTTCCAGGTATGGACAACAGTGCAAGTTTAAGTCCAAGTGAATACACAATTCTTTTTTGTTTTGCATAAGAAACAGATGATGCAATAGAATTACTAAAAGCTGCAAACAGACTATTACTTGCAGCAAGAGTTGGAGAAAATCCAAAGAATGTAAGTACTGGCACTACTACAAAACCTCCTCCAAGTCCAATCATGGAACCAATTACACCAGCTACAAAGCCAAGCGGCAATAGCCACCAATACTCTAACAATTACATCACCAAGGGAATACACCACAGATTAAAGAGTCACGTCAACCTTCGTAAACCAAGATATTGAGTTAATTACTTGGAAACAAGAAGTTTCCACAAATATCCACTCGTATTTGTACTAAGTTCAATTTCAAAGTGTTTTCCTCCGAGTGCTATAGCATGAGTTGTGCTATCGGGCTGTTTGCCATTTAGATGAAAATCTCGTAATGCATCAGCCATTGTAGACAAGGTAGAATATCCACCAGGATGTTCTTTATCCCAGCATTGACATATTGTACTGTTTAGTACTACACTGAATACAGTTTTTACATCATCGTAGTTTGACATTACAGGATTTGATTCTAGTGCCACAACTACAAGTCCAGGCACTTCAGGAGATCCAACCATGGTAATATCGCCCAGATTTCCTTGTTTATCTGTAAGCACCGTGGAAGTACAATAAGTCACAAGCGCTTGTTTTGCAGGATCAGTAAGAAAGTTACAATATTGTGAAACATCAGATTTGCTACTTAGTCGTATTGGCTTTGTCATGTTGATATGATGTAAAGCAAGAGTAGTACGCAGATCAGAGTTTTCTTCATCATATGAAAAATCAAGAAAGGCTACTGGATTTTTTTGTGGATTGTTCTGTCCAGTCATTGGAAGTATGAATTGAGTGATAACGATTACAGATACAACTATTGTTAAACCACCCAATCCCACATACAGGTACTTTGATTTCACGTGATGATTTTCTTTAGTGCTTTAATAAAGTAATCTCATGACGGTCAATCTTAATTAATACCAAAATATGTTCTGTGAATGTTGCGAATAATACTATCAGGCTTTGGAGTTGTTGGACAAAGTTTTGCAAAACTTTTACTTTCTAGATCAGAGGATCTTTATGCAAAACATGGACTAAAACCAAGAATTGTAGGTGTATTTGATTCAAAAGGCTCTGCTGCATCTTCTGCAGGTCTTGATCTAAACAGATTGTTAGAGGTCAAGAAAAAATATGGAAACATACGAAAATATCACAATAAGGAAAAGGATGCCAACGGATTAGACATGATTAATGGTATGGATGCAGAAGTATTGATTGAGACTACCCCAAGCAATTACAAGGACGCAGAACCTGGTATGTCACATATTGTAGCTGCCATGAAAAAAGGATTACATGTAATAACAGTAAACAAAGGTCCACTGGCACTTGCTTTTCCATCACTAATAGAACTTGCTGCATACAATCAAGTCCAGTTGAAATTCAGTGGAACGGTTGGAGGAGGAACTCCCATCCTAGATTATGCAAAAAACAGTCTAAGAGGTGAAAGAATAGTTTCGTTTCAAGGCATACTAAACGGGACAACTAATTACATACTAACAAACATGGCTACTGGACTTACTTTCAAAGAGGCACTCGCAGATGCCAAGAAAAAAGGATATGTCGAGGCAGATGAATCTCTAGATATTGATGGGTTTGATGCAGCTGCCAAGCTTGTCATACTTGCTAATTGGATAATGGACATGAAAGTTACCATAAAGGACATCAACAGAGCTGGAATTCGTGATGTCACCACAGCAGACATTAAGAAAGCTGCATCTCACAATTGTGCTGTGAAACTGGTTGCATCTTGTGACAGAGAACTCATAGTATCTCCCAGAGAAATACCAATTGATGATCCAATGTGTGTCAATGGTACTTTGAATGCAATAACATTCAATTCAGAACATTCAGGTCAGCAAACAATAACAGGCCGAGGAGCCGGAGGAATAGAGACAGCAAGTTCTATTTTACGTGATTTATTAGATATAAAACAGGAAATGTCAAGAATTGAAATCGCATAACATATCCAAAAGTGACATATCACTAATCATTGATAAGATGACTGAACAATGGCACATTGAGATTCCAAAGACAAAGACATTGGTAATGCATGAGATGGATGATAATTCCAATTTGATAAAAGGTGACAACATAACAGCGATACAAATAGGAGATTCCTACATACCATTTCTTTCAGAGACAGAATTATTAGAAAAATTTCCCAAAGCAATAGTAGATACTGGTGCCATAAAGTTTGTATGTAATGGAGCTAATGTGATGCGGCCAGGAATTAAAAAATTTACAGAATTTCAGAAAGACGACATCATATGTGTCATAGAAGAAACACATAACAAATTTCTTGCAGTTGGAAAAGCACTAGTATCAAGTAACGAGATGCAAGAAATGGCAAAAGGTGAGGTTGTAAAAAATCTTCACTACATATCAGACAAATACTGGGAAGCTGCCAAGCTGATAAAGAAATAGTTAATTTTCAGTAAACTCTCTTGTTCCAGTCTTATCTACAACCAAGACATCAATTCCATCGCCACTGGCATTGTCTCTCATAATAGCAGATTTTATGGACTTGATTGCAAGTTTTACTGCATCTTTTTCATTCATCTTTGGTTTGAATTCTTGATCTAGTACTCCAAGTGCCATCTCAGCACCTGTTCCCACAGAGGCATAATCATCAGGTAAAACAGAGCCTAGTGGATCTAGTGTATAGATTACAGGCTCCCCGTCCACACCACCAACTATGACCTGAGTAAGTAAAGGATAGTATCTTCTTTCATACATCAAACTAGACATCATTTTTGCCACAGAATTTGGTGGAATTTCACGTTTGAGTTCCATTTTTCGTATCTTTGTCATGGCCCTCATCTGCATCGCCAGAACCTGCATATCTGCAACCATTCCTGCACAGCATGCGCCAACAAAGTCAGTAATCTTGAATGTTTTTTTAGTAGTCTTGCTTACTACGAAATTTCCATATGATATTCTTCTTTCACTGGCCATAACTACGCCACCGTCGTATGTAATCCCGACCGCAGTGGCTCCTGGCATGTACATATAAGCCATGTTTGAATTGCAAAATGAGCACAATAAAGGCCTTTCTGTATTACCAGTCGTGGATCAGAAGAAAAATGCCATTATTTGTCTACTTGAAAACCTAGACTAGAGCAAAATTTCTAATTATTTTGCACATACATTTGGTTGTCTTTTTCAATAGATCGATTCGTGCAAATTCGTTTGGAGAATGAATTCTTGCAAATACATAGGTACTTCCCACTGCGATGCATGGAGAATGCAAGAATTTAACAAACGAAAACATTGGACCTGTTCCTGCAGAAGAAACGCTAAGAATTGAGTTTCCAAATGATTCATCAGCAGCATTTTTTACAATTTGTACAAAAGGATCTGATATGCTAGTCCTAGCAGCAGCCTCCCCATGAACCATGGTTACTTTGATGTCACCAAATCCATTTTCTTTGA
>JAGWGS010000011.1 GCA_028867235.1 Nitrososphaerota archaeon
ATTAGGGCATTAGAAGCGCTTGCTAACAAGAGAGAGAAAAGAATACCGCGTAAACACGGAAACATTAATCTTTGATTGGATATGATTGAAAAAATTCTGATAGCAAATAGAGGAGAAATAGCCATTAGAGTTATCAAGACATGTCAAGCTCTTGGAATAAAATCAGTTGCAGTTTATTCTGATGAAGATGTGAACTCAAAACACGTAAAGATGGCAACAGAAGCATATCACATCGGTTCAGCACCTCCAGCCCAAAGTTATCTTAACATGGAGAAAATAGTAGAGACAGCAGTCAGTTCTGGGGCTGATGCTATTCATCCTGGATACGGATTTCTCTCTGAAAATGCAGACTTTGCGGATCTCTGTGAGAAAAAGAATTTGAATTTCATTGGACCATCTGGAAAATCAATGAGACTATGTGGTGACAAAATGGAATGCAAGGCTGCAATGATCAAAGCCAAAGTGCCCACTGTTCCTGGAAGTCCAGGAATTGTAGAGGAGGTAGAAAAAGCACTAGATATTGCACATAATATTGGGTACCCTGTTTTGCTAAAGTCTGTTTTTGGTGGTGGAGGAAGAGGAATTAGACTGGTACATAATGAACAAGAATTACGACAAGCCTTTGAACTTGCTTCTGGCGAATCTAAAGCTGCTTTTGGCAAGTCTGCCCTGTTTGTAGAAAAATTCCTGCCAAAAATACGACACATTGAGTTTCAATTAGCACGTGACAAGCACGGAAATGCAGTGCATATATTTGAACGAGAGTGTTCCATACAGCGAAGACATCAAAAACTCATAGAAATGTCTCCATCTCCCGTAGTAGATCAAAAGATTCGTGATGAGATAGGAGCATTGGCAGTCAATGCAGCAATTGCAGTTGATTATCTTAATGCAGGAACTGCAGAATTTCTAAGATTGGATGATGGAACATTCTATTTTATAGAAATAAACGCAAGGCTTCAGGTAGAACACCCAGTAACTGAATTAGTATCTGGGCTTGATCTTGTTAAATTACAAATTGACATTGCAAATGGAAAAGAAATTCCATTCAAACAAAAAGATCTCAAAGTAAATGGATGTTCAATAGAATGTAGAATAAATGCAGAGGATACATTTTTGGACTTTGCACCTTCCACCGGAAAAATATGGGATACAAATATCCCATCTGGACCTGGAGTTAGAGTTGATACGTATCTCTATCCGGGTTGTACTGTTTCTCCATATTATGACTCACTTATGGGTAAACTAATTACGTGGGGCCAAAACTTTGAAGAAGCAAGACAACGCATGTCTCTGGCATTATCTGACTTTTACATCGAAGGAGTTGAAACTGCTATACCGCTATACAAAACCATCTTAAACAGCAAGGAGTTCATTACCGGTGATCTGTCTACAGACTTTCTTGATAGATTCAAGATCCTTGACAGGCTACAAAATGATCTAAAAGACGAAGCATTGCAAAAGTCTGAAGCTGGACTTGCTGCCACACTCATACATTCCGAATTTCTCAAAAATAAAATCAAGACACGTAAAGAACATGGCATAAGATGGAAAACACAAGTGGACAGGCATTGATATGAAATTCAAATTAGAAAATACAAATGAAAACCTGGATGGTGAAATTGTCAAGGCTGCAGGCAATAATGAATTTGTACTAAAAATTAAAGGAAAAGAAAGAGATCTCAAAGTCATAACAATGACTCATGATAAAGTGGAATTCATGTTAGATAGTGCTTATCACATTACAAAATATCTTGAGAACAGTACTAACAAGATAACTCTAGTTATTGATGGTGTAAAACTGACATTCAACAAGCGACCTGAAATGGATAATATTGTATACAAAAATTCTGGTGCTGATTCTGCCTCTGATTCTCAAGCCCATCTCAAAAGCCAAATTCCTGGAAGAGTTGTATCAGTAAATGTTGAAACTGGAGCTAATGTGAAAAAAGGTGATGTGGTATGTGTTTTAGAATCTATGAAAATGCAGATCTCAATTAAATCTCATAAAGACGGGGTTGTAAAATCAATAAAAATGAAACCAGGTGCATCAGTTGCCAAAAATGATGTACTTGTAGAAATTGAATAAATTTCTAACTGAAGTTTAAAATAAATTATTTTCGTGATTTCACTATGGTGAATTGACCATCAAATATGGCACTATTTGCAACAGTGATCTCCTTGTTTTCACACAAAATTGTTGTAAACTTTGGGCCTATCTTGACTACTAATCCAGAATATGTGTCTGTTGAACTTTTCAACTCAAGCTCATCGCCTTCTGTAAATGGTAGTTGTTCCTTTATTGGAATCTCCTTCATTATTCTGACATTTCCTTGAATTATAGCATTGTTTGGGACGATGTATTCTGTATTGTGATCCGTGATTATCTTTGTGTACAGCACGTTTACCTCCTCAACTTTTCCGCGCACGTTGTCATTTACTATCATTATTTCATCACCGATTTTGGCTGGAAATGTAGTCAACATCAATCCTCCTGAGATTATGTTTCCTACTATTGTTGATATTCCAATACCTATGATGATTGCTGTCACTCCTCCTCCTACTAGGATCTCTTCTGGTGCTACATTCCATTGGTATAGCAGCGATATACCGGAAATCAATGATATTAAAATTATTACAAAAAATGAAATGCCTGCAGAAAACTGTGCAGGTATCTTGTGAGAAAATTCTTTTAGTATGCGTCTTACTGCAATAACTGCTATTAGCGAAAGTGTTATTGTGACAACTGTTTCTGCTGCTTGAATGTGAGGATGTTTTAATCCTACTGTGGGTGCTGCAAATATCTCAAAGATTGTTAAACTAATCCATGATGTCACTGCAATTGATATTATTTTTATTATTAGACTGGTAAATTCACGTTGCAGCGATTTTTGTTTTTTAGATTGTGTTTTTAAATTGTTTTTGTAATTTTCTTGTTTGAATGTCACTCTATTCTAGTTGTTTTCTTGATATTTAGATTTTAGTTATAAAATATTTGACATGTATGTATTTGTAAAATAAATTAAGGAGATGATTATTTTTTCTTTAGAAAGTCCATAATCTCTTGATAATTTGGCTCTAACAACGGATTGTCTGAAACCCACTTATAGACAACAGTTCCTGCCTCATCTACAATAAATACAGATCTCTTTGCTGCATCATATCCTTTTACGTGCAACAGGTCTGGCATTAGAACATCATAGTCTCTTATGGTTTTACTCTTGTAGTCTCCAAGTACTGGAAAGTTGAGGTGTTGAGCTTCTGCAAATGCTTTGTTTGCAAATGGTCCATCGTTACTAATTCCAATTACCTGTGCCCCAAGTTTTGATATTTCACTCCACTCATCTCTGAAGGTACACATTTCCTTTGTACATACAGGAGAACTTGCTGCCACAAAGAATGATAAGACAACTTTTTTTCCTTTAAATTCATCTAGGCTTCGCATTTTTAATTCTGTATCTACTAAGGTAAAAGGCGGTGCCTTCTGTCCTACATTTACCATGTTGATACTCTTCTACTGTCATATATCAATCATTTTAGAAATCATGCAATCAATTTGAGGATCTGAACAATTGAATATATTATCTAATTTTAGTAAAATTCTTGAAAATTTTGTTTACAATAAAAATTATGATCGTAGAATGTGCATAGATTTTTATACTCTCCGACTGGCTTGTTAGCTACTTTGGTAGGAGAAGCTGCGGGTAGTTTCAGTCCAATTTTATTATTATTCACTTTCGCAATAGTGGCAACAGGGCCAACTCTGATCCTATCTAGAATGATCGCTCCAAGACGTACTCCTAACCCTGTCAAGTTCCTACCTATGGAATCTGGCCAGGTTCCAAAAGGCGAAGGACGTACCCACTTTATGATGCAGTATTACTCATTTGTACTCATGTTCGTAGTCTTTGATGTAGCAGCGATCTTTTTGTACGCCTGGGGTAGTAGCATACTAAATCTTCCAAAGTCCGCAACTCTTCCAATAATTGGATTTCTTGCTATAATCTTTGCAGCCTTTGCCTTTGCATTGTATCAGGCTGGGAGGAAAGACATTTGGTAACTTTTAAATCGAATATAACAAAGATTCGGGATGGGAACAATAATGCTTAAAGAATTAGTTAGTCCAGAAAATTCTCCTCATGCTACTAATGTTTTGGTAGGAAAACTTGGTGATATTCTAGTTAGAGCAGTAGGAAAACCATTTGATTATGCCATAAATTGGGGCAGAATCTACTCCCTGTGGCCAGTTCACCTTGAGACAGCTTGCTGTAGTGTTGAATTTGGTGCTGCTTCTAGTCCTAGGTATGATGTTGAAAGATTTGGTATTATCGAAGCATTTGGTTCTCTTCGACAATGTGACCTTATTGTAGTGATGGGAACAATTACCAGAAAGATGGCTCCTCGACTAAGAATGGTGTATGACCAGATGCCTGATCCAAAATATGTGATTGCAATGGGTGCATGTGCTATAACTGGAGGATTATACTTTGACTCATATAACGTGCTTCCTGGAATTGACGGGGTTCTTCCTGTTGATGTCTATGTTCCAGGATGTCCTCCAAGACCTGAAACATTGATTCAAGGATGCATGTTACTTCAAGAAAAAATTAAACGGACAAAGGCCAAATAGCAATGAGCTCTGGAACTGACAAGGACGTAGAGGCTAAGGATACTGGCGAGGAGAAAACTACAGGCACTAAACCAGAGTCCATGTCAAAAGATGAGGCAAAAAAATTTTATGAAGAAAAGGGACTTGATTTATCTCCTGATGTACCTGTCAAACCAAAACCAATTCCAGAATTTGAAAAATCTCTGGCAGACAAAATCTCTTCAAAATTTGGAGACAAGGCGCATGTTGATTATGTAAGATCTGATCGAATCAGGGTTACAGCTAAAAGAGAAGATATTGTGTCTGTTGCCAAGTTTATCCGGGACGAACTAAAATATGATCATGCAGAGTCCGTATCTGGAGTTGATTATCCTGATTCAAAAGAAATTGAAGTAATCTATCACTTGGGGTCTTATACTGATGAAAAACTTGGACGACAAATATTTGCTCTTGCCACTCGAGTTCCAAGAGAAGATGTTCCAAATCCAGGATCTGATATGTCTAGAACTCCCTCATTACGTGACATATTCTATAGCGTAGAATTTCATGAAAGAGAATGTTTTGAAATGTTTGGTGTATACTTTGAAGGGCATCCTGATATGCGAAGATTGCTCTTACCAGAAGATTGGGCAGATATACCGCCATTTAGAAAGGACTTCAAGATAAAGGGACGATAAAATGACTACACAACTACCACCTGGAATGCATATAGAAACCGTGGATGAGAAGATAATGACTCTCAACGTAGGTCCACAACACCCAGGTTCTGGACATATGAGATTGATAATCAAAGTAGATGGTGACTATATTGTTTCATGTGATCCCGATCCAGGTTATGTACACAGAGGAGAAGAGAAAATGGCAGAGTACCGAAATTACATCCAAAATATTCCTCATCTTGAAAGACCTGTAATACATGATTCTTCCAATATTTTGTATCCTTATTGTCTTTCAGTAGAAGAGTTGTTGGGAATTGAAGTACCGGAACGAGCAAAGTACATCCGAGTGATCGCGGCAGAACTTAATCGTTGTATTTACATCTTGTACTGGTTAGCTATCTATGGTATATTCATGGGTCACTCCACAATGTTCATGTGGCCAGCTGGTGATAGAGAACTTTTCATTGACCTCCTAGAAGCAATGTCCGGTGCTAGAGTCACACATGCATATCTTGTTCCTGGTGGAGTACGAAATGACTTGCCATCAAATTTTGAGGAGAGATGCTTGCGCCAAGTTGAGTATTTTGAAAAGAGGCTCAAAGAATATGAAGCTGTATTTTATCAAAATCCGTTACTGAAAGCAAGAACTGAAGGGAGTGGAATCTTGTCCAGGACTGATGCTATACGACTTGGTACAACTGGCTCAGTACTAAGAGCATCTGGTGTTGATTTTGATGTAAGGAAAAAGGAACCATATGATGTCTATGAAAATCTTGACTTTCAATCTATAGTTATGAAAGAAGGTGACTCTTATGCAAGATCTCGCGTACCTTATCTTGAAATGTTTGAGAGCTGCAGAATAATAAAAGATGCATTAAGAAAGATGCCAAAATCTGGTTCTGTACGCACTAAATTAAAACCAAATCCAAAAGGAGGAAACGATGAAGTTTACCGCAGAATAGAGTCTGGCAGAGGAGCAATTGGATATTACATTGTATCTAACAATCGACCGGAGCCTTATAGAGTGAAGATCAGTGTTGGGTCATTTAGAAATTTGATTTGTATGCCATATTTGCTAAAAGGAGAAAAACTTGGAAACATGCCAGCAGTTTATTGGGGTCTTAATTATTGGCCTGTGGAGGCAGATAGATAATGTCTACTATAGCACCCCAGTTTAGACTTAGTAGATTCATAGCTTCTTTATTTGATCTAATCTTCTGGGTACTTCTTATCTTCAGTCTTGTCGGATTACCAATAGTCTTCATTGTTCTATTCTACATCAAACTTCCTGTAATTAACGGCCAATTTATGACGCCATATCTGGCACTGACTTGGATGGCAGACCCATCACGTACACTTCCAATTGTAAAAAGTTTCATGCATACCACCATCTTTAGGGTGATGGCATTTCCGGGATTTGGATTTGCCGCTCTTCTTGCAGCTGCCACTATATTTGTTGAAAGAAAGTTCCTTGCAAAAATACAGCTTAGAGTAGGTCCACTGTATTGTGGAAAGATAGAAGGAATATTGCAACTGATGGGTGACGGTTTCAAATTGATGAGTAAAGAAATCATTATTCCTGCAAAGGCTGACAAACCAATCTTCTGGGTTGGTCCATTGTTATTTGTAGGAACTGCAGGCGCATTTGTTTCTCTTATTCCAGTTGCACCAGGTTGGGTTGTTGCAAATCCAAATGTTGGTTTGTTAGCAGTATTTGCCGTAATTGGTTTCTTCCCAATAATTGCAGTACTTACTGCATGGGCAGCAAATAGCAAGTGGACCTTCATTGGAGGTCTTAGAGCACTCCATCAAATGGTTGCATTTGAAATTCCATTGATATTGTCTCTGCTGGGAGTGGTAATACTTTCTGGCAGTCTAAATCTCTCAAATATTGTAGAATCTCAAGAGCACTTTTGGTGGATTACATTTCTTCCAATTGGTGCTATAGTATTTTTCATTACAATACTGGCAGAACTTGAAAGAGTTCCATTTGATCTTCCAGAAGCAGAAAGTGAAATTGTAGCTGGATGGTTGACAGAGTTCTCTGGAATGATGTATGGATTGATTCAGCTTGGAACATATTTGAAATTATATGCATTTGCAGGATTGTTCACAGTTCTATTCCTTGGTGGTTGGAATGGTCCAATGGTTTGGCCTCCGTTCCCACAAGATATCATAACTCACGGAATAACAATTGGCCCAGTAACTGCCAAGTTCCCAGGATTACCACTATTTGATCAAGATATGCTTAACGGAACACTGTGGTTTGTGATAAAAACTGTAGGAGTTATACTTTTGATATTATTACCTCGTGGAGTCTTCCCCCGAGTTAGAATTGATATGATATTGCATACTGGTTGGTACAAATTAATCGGTCTTGCATTCGTTAACATCTTTATAGCTCTCGGATTGCTATACGCAGGTGTCTTGGGACCAGGAGGATTATTACATTGAGTAACATAGGTGGAATAATACGTGCCCTAAATTCGGGTGTGAAACATCTTGCAATAAAACGATTCACTCTGCGTTATCCGGAACAGAAACTAAAATTTGTAGGTGATGGTTTTCAATTCAATCCTGAAATTGGTGTAGGAATAGCTGGACTGCGTGGACGACACATACTATATCATGAACACTGTACTGGTTGTCAGCTTTGTTCTGTAGCATGTGAGGGAATAGCAGAGGCCATCAGTATGGTCAAGGTTAACGAAACTTGGAAACACAACAAGAAAGCAATAATGCCACAGATAGATTATGGCAAATGTGTCTTCTGTGGTCTGTGTGTGGATGCATGTCCATTCTATGCATTATACATGACCAACGACTATGAACTTTCTTCCTTTACAAAATCTGCTCTTATCTACACCCCGGCACAACTTGCTATAAAACCAAAGATTTCACAGGATGTTGAAATAAAGATCGATGACAGGGGTGCCTCACATGGTTGATTCTGTATTTTTAGCTCTTTCTGTTTTAACAATTGGTTCTGCAATTGTAGCGCTTGAGATTAGATCATTGATTTATGGTTCAATAGCATTAATGCTTACTTTATCTGGTGTTGCAGGATTCTTCCTATTGCTTGACGCTCCATTTGTAGCGATGTTTCAACTCTCAGTATATGTTGGCTCTATTGCAGTTCTCATATTGTTTACAGTCATGCTGGTAAGACGAGACTTGATCTTCAACAAAGTTGAGGATAAACGTAGAAGATATGCTGGCATTGGACTAATGATAGTACTCATGTTGGGCATTGGAACAATAATCATTGGTTCTGGACTAAAAACAATGGATACACACTCATCTGCAGTAGATTACAAAAAGATTGGAGAAGACTTTCTGACATATTATTCACCTGCATTAATAGTAATGGCATTAATTCTAGCATCATCGATTATTGGTGCAATGACACTGGCAAGAAGGGAGGATGTAATAAATGACCAACGGGCTGATTGATTTCATTCTAGTTTCAGTGGCATTACTTGCCATTGGAATCTATGGAATTGCTGTAAAGAGAAATGCAATTCGTATGCTGTTTGGAATTGAAATGGTTGTTAATTCTGCTAATCTAAATTTGGTAGCATTTTCACGATATATACCAAACAGTCAAGGACAAACATTTGCTCTCTTTTCCATCGCCATAGCTGCTGCAGAAGTTGCAGTTGGACTAGCACTGGTAATAGTGGCATACAGAATGTACAGAAACATTGACATTGCAGACTTTAGGAGTTTGAAAGGATAATGCAATTCGTACTATTACAAGCTATATTCTTACCATTACTGCTCTCGCCAGTGGCATATTTCCTTGGACGCAAGGCTGGTGCAACAGCTGCAGCGTTATTTAGCTTTGGATTGTTGTTGTACTGCACCGTTCTAGTAATCACTCCAGCATTATCTGGAACATCATACGAGGAACATTACCAGTGGACTCAGTTATTTGGTGAATTTGGTTTATTACTTGATGGTCTTGCATCACCCTTTGCAATCATCATATACGTTGTATCTACATTGGTTGCTCTTTTCTCAAAACCATACATGGTTTCAAGAATCACTAGAGTGTTTGAAGAAAAAATAAAAGAAAAACAATTGATTGGAGGAGGAACTGAAACAATTGAATCCGCCGCCACTAAAGATCATGTCAATCACCAGATTGGTGCATACTATGCGCTCTTCCTTGTCATGGCAATGGGAATGCTTGGTACTGTACTTGCAACCAATCTGATAGAGTTCTATGTCTTCTTTGAGGTCATGCTCATTCCTGCATTTTTTATGTTGGCATTTTGGGGTTATGAATCAAGAAGAAGAGTTGCATTACTATTCTTCTTCTGGACTCATGTAGGTGCCGTAATTCTTTTACTTGGATTTCTTTCAATTGGTCTAAGTGTTGGAAGCTTTAACTATTCTGATATCAAAACACATGGAATTCCACCCCATGTTCTTGGACTGGCCGCAGTTGCAATAATAGTTGGTCTCACAGTAAAGATGGCCTCATTTGTAGTTCACATGTGGCTACCACATGTCTACAAGGCATCGCCTACACCACTTAACGCATTATCATCTGGAGCAATGCTTGGAGTTGGCGCATATGGTTTCTTTAGACTAATAGTAATGCTGATGCCAGGTCAGTATGAACACTTTGCGCTTGCATTGAATATCTGGGGCTTGGCCACAATGATCTATGGTGGAATCATGGCATTAGTCCAGGATGACATTAGGAAATTGTTTGCATATTCTAGTATTAGTCAGATGGGTTACATCTTGTTTGGAATTGGCTCTGCTTCTGCACTTGGACTTTCTGGCTCAGAAATGTTGTTTATCTCTCACAGCTTGGGTAAAGTAATTTTGTTTATGATGGCCGGTGCAATAATCTTGCAGGTGGGAACTAGAAGTATAACACAGATGGGAGGCCTTGCAGGAAAAATGCCAATAACTGCAGTGTGTTCTATGATTGGAGCTCTAACATTGATGGGTGTTCCACCAACAAGTGGATTCATGTCCGAGTGGACCATGTTCTATGGTGCATTACAAACTGCCATCCAACAGGGTTCTATGATTAGAATGATTACATTTGGTCTTGGCCTTGTTGCAACAGTAATTACTATGGCGTATATCTTGTGGATGATAAAACGAGTCTTCTTTGGAAAACTTCCAGAACACTTGGAAAATACAAAAGAAGCTAATTGGTATGTAACAGGTCCAATGATGGTTCTTGCCGGGTTTAGTGTTGTTATTGGAATATATCCTGATATCTTCTTTAACCAAATAATTCCTTTCATGAAGGGACTTGTAGGAGTTTAGACATGGCTATCTTACCTTTTGATCTTAGTTCTGGATTTGGGGACCTGAGCGTCTGGGCAATCTGGATACTGCCATTTGCGGCTGCATTGATAATACCTGCTTTTGGTCGAGTCTCAAAAAGCTCAACAGGTTGGGTCGCAGTAGCATTTGCTCTTGCCAGTGCAATATCTGCAGTAACTCTACTTCCAGCCGCACTTGGTAATCATGAAATTCACAACCAAATACCGTGGATTTCATCTATTGGACTCAAGGCTGGTGTACTTGCTGATCCACTTGCAGTAATAATGAGTAACATTGTGGCATGGATTTCATTTTTGATATTTGTGTACAGTACTGGTTACATGAAAGGAGACAAGGATCTTACTAGATTCTTCTTCTGGATGGCATTTTTCCTAGGCTCTATGCAGCTTATTGTTCTATCAGACAACTTTTTGCAACTCTTCTTTGGTTGGGAAGGAGTAGGTCTTGCATCTTATGCACTAGTAGGGTTCTGGTATAGAGACAAGAAGAAGGATCATGTGGGAGTTGAGGGACGTCATGTGCTTGGACTAGTAGATTATTACTCTCCAACTCATTCTGGAATGAAAGCATTCATCATGACAAAAGTAGGTGATATCATGATGCTTGCAGGAATGTTCCTTATCTTTGCATTTGCTGGAACTTTTGGATTTAGAGAACTTACTGCAAATACAAGCTGGGCTACTGCCATGTCTGCACAACACTTGCTCATTCCTGCTGCAGTGTTGTTGTTTGGCGGTGCAATAGGTAAATCTGCACAATTCCCACTCAACGAATGGTTGCTTGAAGCAATGACTGGACCTACCGCTGTATCTGCACTCATTCATGCCGCAACCATGGTAAAAGCTGGTGTATTCTTAGTAGCACGTCTTGCTCCTCTCTTCTTTGCACTGGCCGCAATTGGAATTAACATGGATCAATTCTTTGAGGTAATAGCCTGGGTTGGAGCCATAACTGCACTCTTGCTTGCTACTCAAGGAATGGTACATCCTGAAATAAAGAAAGTTCTTGCATATTCTACTGGATCACAGATAGGTTACATGATGATGGCTCTTGGTGTAGCAGGTCTGTCTAAACAATTTGTTGATGGTTATACTGCTGGATTCTTCCACTTGATTTCACATGCTATGTTCAAAGCTTCTTTGTTCATGGCAGCTGGTTCTCTGTTACACATAGTAGGTTCTCGATTCATGACTGATATGGGCGGTCTTAGGAAGTACATGAAAAAGACATATGCCTTCATGTGGGCAGCAGGACTTGGATTAATGGGAGCCCCATTCATAACTACTGGATTTTGGAGTAAGGATGCAATCTTTGCTGCAGTCTATCAATCTGGTAATTCTTGGGCAATTCCCTTGTTTGCAATAGCAGTTGTTACTGCTGTAATTACTGCATTTTACACAACTAGAATGATAGGTTTAGTGTTCTTTGGTAACAAGAGTAAACATGTTGAAGAATTAGAAAAAGAAGGACATCATATACATGAGGCCAGTCCATCCATGTGGATTCCATATGGAATACTTGCGGTACTAACAATTGGAGTTGGTGTTATGGGTCTTGCATTTGAACACCAAATCCATGATCTATTTGTAAATTACTTGGGCTCTACATTTGGAATAAAATCTAGTATGGATATAGTTGCTACTGACTCTCAATCATTACTTGGAGGATTCTTGCAAGGTATTAACCCAATAGCCTTGACGGCTTCACTTGCTGCATTTGCGATTGGATTTGGACTCGGATACATATTTTACATTGGAAGATTTGTCGATCCTGTTAAATTTGTAAATTCAAATATTTTCTTTTATGCAATTCATAAGTTCTTCCTAAATAGATGGTATCTTAATGCAATAATCTATTGGGCATTTGTGGTAGCTCCACTGTATGCTGCTCGCGGTCTTTACAAATACTTTGAAAATATCGTATTGGAGGGATTCAATTTGGTTCCAGAAAGAACTATGGCAGGTGGTGCAAGAATAATGCAAGCAACACAGACAGGAGTCTCACAATCTTATCTGTACATATTTGGAGTAGGTATACTAATCGTAGTATTCCTGTTGTTAATTTAGGAGATAGAAAATGATAGACTTTACATCAACACCAATCATCTTAACTGTAATACTGGGAACAATAGGAATGTTAATTCCTGTCATAAATGTAGCAAGAAAAGAAAAAGGTTCTTCAGTTTATGGTGTGATAACACTTGGTGCACTGCTTGCATCAATAGGATTTGTCATATACCAGATAGTTACAAAACAGATAACCCAATCTGCAATCTTTTCATCTAATGTACTTGTAGATGACAAATTTGGTTCATTCTTTGCAATAGCAATGCTAATTGTTGGAATAATGACAACAGTTGGTTCGTTTAACTATATGCGTAGCAGAGCAAACCCTGCTGTATACTATTCCCTAATCTTGCTTTCCTCTATTGGAATGGTACTGATTGCATATTCTACTGATTTAGTCATGTTGTTTGTATCATGGGAACTCATGAGTATTCCTACATACGTACTTGCTGGATATCTAAAGAAAGATCCATCCTCAAACGAGGCTGCCATCAAGTACTTTTTGTTTGGAGCCCTGTCATCTGGAATAATAATTTATGGAATATCTATTGCATACGGCCTAACAGGTTCTACCAATATAGAACAAGTGATAGCAGGATTTTCGCATCTCTCACCTGACATGATGCCTCTTGCTCTTCTTGCAGTAGGGATGTTCATTGCAGGATTTGGATTCAAGATTGGTATTGTTCCATTCCATATGTGGCTACCAGATGCATACGAAGGTTCTCCGCCTACAATAGCAGCATTGCTTGCAGCTGGTACCAAAAAAGCTGGTTTTGCAGCAGCACTACGAGTAATAATTATGGGTGCAATAGCTCTGAACCTTCACTGGGCATTTGCACTTGCTGTAATTGCAATAGTTACAATGACTGTAGGAAACTTGGCAGCAATAAGACAAAGAAATCTTACCAGAATGCTTGCATATTCAAGTATAGGTCAGGCCGGGTATATCCTAATTGGTCTTAGCGTTGCACCAATATCTCCAATTGGAATACAGGCGTCGCTATTTCATATATTAAATCACTCTGTAATGAAAGCTGCTGCCTTTATTGCGGTTGCAGGCATAGTTACAACTCTTGGAGTTACCCACATTGAAAAGATAAAAGGTCTTGGCAAAAAAATGCCCATTACCGCATTTGGTCTTACTATATCATTACTTGCTCTCGCAGGTGTTCCACCACTTAATGGATTTTGGAGTAAATTGATGCTATTTGGTTCTGCAATAGACGCAGGACACACTGTATCGTGGGCCCCATATCTTGCAATAGCAGGAGTACTTAACAGTGCTCTTTCACTGGCTTATTATGGTTGGATAATACGAAAGATGTACTTTGAAGATGATGGAGAACAAAAGAGAGTCAAGGAACCCAAGTCTGTAATTGCAGTAATGATATTCTCAATCATATTCATAGTTGGAATAGGTGTCTATCCAGATCCAATAATCCAATTTGCAAAATCTGCAGTTCCAATAATGAGTGGATTGCCAGCTATACACTAAGCATAGTCAGATCTAAAAGACTCTCTAATCTTGCTCTTGCAGGACCTTCATTTATCTTTCTTAGAGCTGTCTTTGCTTTCTTTGAATATGTGT
The DNA here is from genome assembly GCA_028867235.1 of Nitrososphaerota archaeon. Classification (GTDB taxonomy): domain Archaea; phylum Thermoproteota; class Nitrososphaeria; order Nitrososphaerales; family Nitrosopumilaceae; genus Nitrosotalea. The sequence continues at coordinate 14,242 of JAGWGS010000011.1, forward strand.
TAAGCATTACCTCCATCTTGTCAAAGACAACTCTTGGATCTGAGCTCTTTTTGATTAGTATGTTAAACAACTTGTCTTCATTATTCCAATCCTGTAAGTCATCTCGTATTTGATATGCAATTCCCATGTTCTTACCATATTCTGCAAGAGCTAAAATTTGCTCTTCTGTACCGCCTCCCAATATTGCTCCTATCTTTGCAGCTGCCTCAAATGCAGTGGCAGTCTTGTATTCCATCACCTTGACATAATCATCAAATGTTACATCTTCGCTCGTCTCTAGTCTTGTCTCAAGCATCTCTCCTTCACTCATCATCATAGCAGTGATTGCAAGCTCTCGTCCTATTCTTGCATTATCAAGTCTAGATGAAATATTCAAAATTAAACCGAGAACAAAATCGCCAGTAATTATGCTTGTATTGTATCCATATTTTATGTGGAAAGGATCTTTTCTTCTTCTTAATATTTCGTTGTCTATTATGTCATCATGAATAACAGATTCTGTGTGCAATAATTCAACTGCACATGATGCAGAATAGGCATTTTGATCACATTTTCCTATGCTCTCTGCAGATAAGATTAGAATCAGAGGTCTAATTCTTTTTCCGCCTTCAAGGGCATATTGTAGGGGCTCGAAAAATTCAGATGCTGAATACAGCTCTAATTCTTGTTTTATTGCAAGATCAACCTTGGCTATATAATTTTTAAAGTCTTTTATGAGTGGATTTATCTCAAAATTCTTTCTATCCAATAAGTTGCACTAGCTATCGTTAGACCTGGTTAGGATATTAATGCTTTTGAGTGGTGCTCCAGCCGGGATTTTCATCATGTAAGAATTTGAACCCGGGTCGTAGGATTGAAAGTCCCACATGCTTGACCGGTCTACACCACTGGAGCCCAATTTGCATCCTATTTTATATCCATAAAATCCTTTTGAAGCCATTTCAAAAGATTTTTTTATTGCTAGAATTTGATAATTCGCATGAATTCACTTGTTCAGAGAATTGACAATATAATTGAAGAACAAAGTCTGTTAAAGCACAAATTCTATGTTATGTGGAATGAGGGTAAATTATCAATTGATTCA
>JAGWGS010000120.1 GCA_028867235.1 Nitrososphaerota archaeon
CCAAATAAGAAACTTGCAGTGACATAGCATGAAAAAATTTTACTTAATGTTTATGACCAAGCCATTTTCAATATCAATTGAGCTTGAAAAAAATTGTCTACATTTTGATTATTCTGGCATTACTTGTTCCTTTTAATGCGTTTTCTGTCCAGTCAGCATCAGGTCAGACAGTTTCTACTTCGTCAGGATTATCACTGATTCATTTCAACAAGAATGTGTTTAGTTGGACAGATAGGGTGTATATTACAATCAATGCACCTGACTTTAACTCTGATCCAAATTTGATAGATGAGATTGGAGTTACATCAGATGACAAGATTACAGTCTCCACAAATGGACATAGTATTCCGTACCACCTTGTTGAGACGGGCACAAACACAGGAGTATTTTCAGGATATGTCACATTGACAGGAGATCCAACTATCAAAGGTGCTACAGGAGTAGATGGACAAGGGACAAATCCAACAGGAATCCAGTCAACATGTAATCCAACATGTGGTCCAACAAGTGGGTTTCTCCCAAGCACCGGAAATGACGGAATATCAGTATCATTTGAGTACAACCGTGACCAAGTCATCACAGGTTCTGCTCTTATCAGATGGAATGTTGGTCAGATAAAGTGGCTTGCTCCAAACTATCCAATAGGAGGACAGGCCATACTCCAGATAACAGATCCTGACATGAATCTCAACCCAGATGCAATTGACAAGTTTGACACAAGCGTATGGTCAGACTCTGATTCAGGAGGAATCAAAGTCTCCATGGCAGAGACAGGCCCTGATACTGGCATATTTCAAGGGACAGTGTACCTTACATCAGACCTTAGCTCCTCAGGCAATAGACTTCATGTATCCCCTGGTGATACGGTAACAGGAGAATACACAGATACTACATTGCCTTTGCCACATTCCCCATCAGACCAGATGCGTATTGTTGCAACAACAACTGCAGGCTCGGTACTTCCACTAGAACAGGCATCATCAAGCGATGCTCGAGTTCTTGATTCTACTGGAAATCCTCTTACCAAAGTAAATGTCAATCAACAAATACACATTGTGTCAGATGTAACAAACAACGAAGACAAGGACCAACCATTTGCATATTTGGTGCAAATACAAGACAGCAACGGCATCACGGTTTCACTGTCATGGATAACAGGCTCCATGGCACCACATCAAACCATGAATTTGGGTCAGTCATGGATGCCCACAAGCCCAGGAAGCTACACTGCACAAATCTTTGTGTGGGAGAGTATAAAAGAGCCAAATGCTCTTGCTACGCCATCAACTCTTCCAATCCAGGTCAGATAGACATGTATCATTAAATAATTCCTAGAACAACTATTGTCTGATGCACAAGGAAACATTCAAGGTAACATATTCAAACAAGAATTACCTTTACTTGTCAATTGCAATTTTTGCAATATTACTTGTGGCACTTGGTACAATATCTCAGTTTATCTTTTTTTCACCAGTTTTTGTTTTTTACATCCCACAGGACTCTGTCTTTAGTTTTGGATTGATTGTTGCAATATCATTACTATCTGGAATTGTTGCAAGCATGAGCATATACCGCATGCGATTGATTAAAAATGGATTAAAATCAGGTGTTGGATTTTTCGGCTCTATAATTGGAGCTGGTGCAGGAGCATGCAGTTGTGGACCAATTGGATTTTCACTAGTGCCAGCACTTGGAACAGTAGGTGGTACTGCAACTGCATTTTTGTCAAATTATGAAACACCCTTGAGACTAGGCTCTATTGCAATATTGGGAATTACTTATTTTGTATCAGCAAAAGAAATAACTGCCAAGTGCAAGATAGTCAAGTAAGATCAAGGACTAGAAGAACAGGTAAAGTTTCCAAATTGTCCGTGCAGACCAACTGCTCTTGCAACACCTGCACCGGATGGATCATCCTGGATTGTAAGCGCACACGAAGGGCTGTGCTTGTTCTCACCCATTTTGTTTGCAAGTGAAACTGCTGCTATGACAGACGAGTTTTCAGGATGAGGTTTGTCAAAAAGAGAGTGTCCAACAATCTCAGGCACTGCTATCAACAATACAATCACAATAGCAAACAAGTTGATGGTCTTTTTTCGAGTTAGGTTCAACTAGACAACTACATCTAAAGAGCATTATAACTGTCAAGATCATTATCAGTTTGAGCAATTCATAGTTTGGTTGACAGATTCTAAGGCTTATCAGTAAGGATGACCAAAATATTACAATTGAGAAAGACTAGTCAAAAAGATAGCGTTGAGTCACTGCACAAAAAGGCTTTAGAGTTTCAGAAAAACGGAGAACAGGACAAGGCTCTTGTCCAATTAGACATGGCACTTGACATAGAGCCTGACAATCCAGAACTACTTTATGACAAGGCAGTATCTTTACAGATGCTTTTGAGATTTGATGATGCAATAGGATACTATGACAAGTCACTTGAAAAAGACAAGAAAAACTTTGGTGCACTTGTTAACAAGGGATTGTGCTTATCAAACCCAGAGACAAACAGACATCAAGAGGCACTAGAATGCTTTGAGATTGCACTTGAGATAATGCCAGAGGATCTAGGAGCTCTCTCACTTAGAGGATATTCACTTGACAGTCTGGGCAGACACAGGGAGGCAATAGAATGCTTTGATAAAATTTTGCTAGTTCAACCAAAAGAAGTGAACATTTTGATAAACAAGGGCCTTGCATTATCACACCTTGGCAAATATGATGAAGCAATAGCATATTTTGATTCTGTGTTAGACATAGAATCAGATAATTTCTTTGCAATTCAGCTAAGACAAGAAGCCCAGAAAAGCATGAAGCGCGATTTTTTCCAATGATACACAATTGGTATGTGTAATACATGTAACTCTTAGACAATAAATAAATAGTAAAAATCAAGACATTCCAGATAGTTGAACAGAAAAGACGCCCAAGACATAGTGCGAGAGATTCGAACAATTAGCCGATATGTAAGATTTGCAGGTGTAGTAAACAACAAGGGAAAGATAACAGCATATGAAAGAAGGCCTGGGCATGAACCATTGTTGAACATAAAAAGTACATCGGATCAATTTTCACATCTTGCAATCAAGACTCGCATGTCATCTCAATTTAACAAGCAATTAGGAGACGTGCAATTCATGTGGGAGGAAAGAGAAAAGGTTCAGGCAATATCATTTGCAGTAGGTAAGAATACGGTCTGGGTTTCAATCGATAAAAAAGTCATTCGTTCTGAAGTTCTTAGAATAATAGACAACTGCTTGCCAATTGTCAAACAGTTCTCCTAGAAATTTTATACAATAATTTCAACATAAATAACAGTACAAAACAAAATAGAGCAATGCCCAAGACATTATTGTTGATGACATCACTGGTAATTGTTGCTGCAATTTTTACCAATTCTGCATATGCAATGAACTATACTAGTTCAATATTTTCAAATGCTCAAAGATATGCAGATTCAAATTCCTATAAAAATTCAGAATATGGTTTCTCAATCCAGCCCCCTCTCAATTGGGGAGTTGCAAGTGTACCTGCAAACATATCAAATGGAACAATTGTGATTTTTACAAATGGTGACAAGAGTCAACTTGCTACGTTTGGAATACAACATGAATTCATAAGCCAAAACATTACACATTCAATCATAAATCATTCAGATAATGACATATTTTCCATAGTTGCAAGAACTATAAATTCAAACAGTTCAGATTCAAGCACATCAGTCCTAAATGGCTTAGTTGATAGATATAGTGATGGGGTAAGAGTAGCCGTCAGCTATACCACACATTACACAGCAGATGACTCCACAATACTAAGTGAGAATGTATATTATTTTCTTGACAATGGAAACAAGTACATACTAGAGATGGCAAGCAATCCAAATAACATTCAGAAAAATGCCCAATTATTTGCAGATTCTGCAGAGACGTTTCTTGCAAATCAACCAAATGCAGTTCCAGAATTTCCAATTGTCCCAGTTGCGCTTGTAGTAGGTATGGCATTGATAATAGCATCTACAAGAGCAGGCCTTTTTACAAGACTAGGCCATTCAAACTAGGGGGATTAAATTAGACAAACATGTGATCAAGGTCTAAAAGTTTGGAGTTAACAGTTATTATGTAGCATAAGATTACGAAGATTATGTCAACAGAAGACAGACAAATGTTTCCTGCTACATGTTCAGACTGCAAAAAGGAAACACAAGTTCCTTTCAAACCAGCAGAAGGAAGACCAGTATATTGCAGAGAATGTTTACCAAAACATCGTCCAGCACGAAGATTTTAGGCTGAAAAACGCTTAAAAAAAATTTTTTTGAATTTTT
>JAGWGS010000121.1 GCA_028867235.1 Nitrososphaerota archaeon
ATTCAAATCATTTTTTCTTTCAACACAACATTCACTTGCTTTAAATTAAGAGCACCTAGTCTTGCAATGAATGCCAGAAGATCTAGTTGCAATTATAGAGGAATTGATTAAAACCCAGAAAGGCGACATTACAAGATTACAAAATATTCTATCAGCAATAAAAAATGAAGAGCCAATATCTTTTGAAGATCATCAATATGTAGAAAGTCTTACTCCAAATCCAGATGTTACAGTTGAAGAGGCCAAAACCAACGCCATACCTGATACATCAGAATCAACTCCAAGCGTTCCAACCAGTGATGAGACAACCAATCCCGCAAGGTCACCTGCAAAAAAATATGCTACAATTGGAATCATAATTGCCGTTGTCCTTGTGGCATATGTAGGACTAGACATCTATGCAGTAAACAGCCTCCAATTTCGTCCTCATCATGGGCAGCAGGTAGTAATTTCAGACACTCAGCTTGGCATCCAATCAGAAGTATGCAATCCATCATACTTTCCAGCTACATTTACCAACTACAAGATAGTTGCCATGTACGAGTCAAAAGAGATAGAAAATGCTACAATTCAAGGGGTTACTCTATCACCAAAATCAGCAGCAATTCTAAATGGAATCTTTTCCATAAACAAAGAATCCTCAACCCAGATTGCAAACGAGAGTCTACCATTTGATCCTTCCAAAGCAACTATAGTAACATCAGTCAGTGCTCCAATCTTTGGCGTGATACCATACTCCGTGGACATCAAATATGCTGCACAAGACTTTCAAGATAGAATAAAAAATCCGCCCCCTGGAACGTTTGACTGTTATCCGTAAAACAAGAATAGAAATTTTTACAGTAATTTTCTAGTAACGTATCTCATGAAACTAGAATGTCATTCCACATTGTTAGAATTATAACATGTTTTCAGAAAATATTTCTCTCAGACAAATTAAATATCATCAATTAGCTTGCCCTAATAATGCAAGCAAGTTACAAAATAATTGTATTTGTATCAATCATACTTGTCTTACCAACAAATCAAGCAATTTGAGCATTTGCTGCAGACTACAGTCCATACAATAGTCCTACAATGAAGACATCACACCATGTGCAAACAAAGTTCTGCCCATACAATTTTTCGTCCAATTCAAATTTGACAAACTGTACCGTATATGGGCTTGTAATCCATGACAAGAACATGAAGGGTGCAAATCTGTCTGGCAGCATCTTTACAAGTGCAGACATTTACAATGTCAATCTATCCCATACAAACCTGCAGAATACAACTCTAAGAGGTTCAGTCATTGCAAGTACTGACTTGTCATATGCAGACCTCCGAGGTGCAGATCTTCGAGGAATCAACTTTTATCATTCAAATCTAGAGGGTGCAGACCTTCGAGGTGCCAAGATAACCGGATCTATATTCCCAAGCGTCAATTTCAAGGATGCAAACTTGCAAGGAGTAGTATTTTCACATACAAAATCAGAGCTTGCTAGTTTTCTGGACGCGAACTTGCAGGGCGCAGACATGTCACAGGCGGAACTTTTGGGAGCAATCTTTACAGGAGCAGACTTGGAAGGTGCAGATCTTCACAACTCAGATCTTGCAGGAGGCAGCCTGGCACAGGCAAATCTAAGTGGAGCCAATGTGGGAGGACTTGATACAGCCGGGGTAGACCTTTCATGCCATGGTCACCAGATATGCACAGGTTAAAGAAACACAACCAATTGTATACACATATCTTCAGGGATTTATCAAGTCTTGAGATATTGGACACAGAGTCTTTTTTGTACAAGTACTAAAGTATTAATTTAGAACTTGATACTAGAGTATCAAAATAACACTATCCGTGTTTTTCATGCTGACCAGGATGATCAGTTGAGTTTGACATGTGCATTTCTTCTCCGACACCCATCTTGCCATGCTCTTTGAGTCCCTTTGTCAAACCAGTCATGTTTAGCTCATTCATCTTGTGTTTTGCAGCATCGTTTATTCCCTTTATTGCATTATTTTTATCATCATCAGATATCTTGGAGCCTTCTGCATCATGTTTGAGAGTCATCAAGTCACTTCCAAATTGTTTGAATAGATTATGGAATTGAGTTCTCAGATCTTGATATTTTTCTCGAATGGTCTTAAGAGTGGCATGACATTCATCGATTATCTGGGTTCTATTTTCAGGCGTAGCAGTCTTCATCTGTTCATGACAATCCTTTATCGCTTGAATATTTTCTGCCTTTTGTTGCTGGAAAACAGCAGTAGCATTATGAACAAAATCAGAGATCTCCTGACCAACGTTTGTTCCATTTAGATTTGGCATTGCTACCATCCCAGTATCATTTTCACCAGATCTTGTTTGGTTTTCATCATGTGATTTTGTTTGATTATCATTTCCCTCATTTTCTGCATATACACCAGAAAATCCAATTGGTAGTACAAGTGAAAGTGTCAAAGCCAAAAGTAAGATTGAAGTTATTTTCATGTAGTTGTTTTCAAGTGCTGTGTATTTAAAGATCAAACCGCAATAGTACGATTTCTCTGCAAAGCCTAAATATTTTGGAGAGTTACTCTAAGCGATGGGATTATTAGACAAAGCCAAAGGCGTTGCCAAAGAGGTTGCCAAGAAAGGAGCCGAAAAGGGAATAGACCTCGGGAAAAAAGGCATTGAAAAAGGCACCGAGTTGGGCGTTCGAGGATACGAAGGTGCAAAAGAATCCGCAAAGAAAGGCTATGAGAATGCCAAGAAGAAACAATCTTCTTAAAAATTTCTAATTTTTTGATTTCAAATGCATATACACTAGATAGAAAGAGATTTGAAAATAATAGAGTGGTTTTCACTTAATGACACGGAAAACCTGATGCATGTCTCATGTCATGTGAGAACTCGTGGAGATACATGTCTCCATATGCATTTTGACCCTGAACCAAACTAAATAGTTGACCTTGATCAAAACCCATTGCGAAGAATCCTACTCCAAATAGTACCAACAAGATTCCCACTGCTAACTTGGGAACGCCATGACTGGATTTTGTCAATTGTTGCAAAATTTTTGCCATTTTCATTTCAAGTATTTGAATATTATTTAAACAATCGGATGGTTTATCCAACTCAAGTCATACTAGACTTAAATTTGATACTCCAAAATACCAGCTTTAGTGTAAAATGCACCAAGTGATCCATCTACTCTCCAAAGTTGCAGAAAGACATGCACCAAGCAGAATGCTAAGTTTTGATCTGGTTCATGTAATCAAAACAATGCAAATGATGGCAGACAACAAAAAGATAAGCAGATCAACCATGATGCAAGAACTTGATCTCGGAGAAGGCTCTGTAAAGACACTTGTAAAACACATGAAGATGTACGGACTGGTGGAAAACTCTAACGCAGGAATGTGGATGACAGACAAGGGAAAGACACTCTATTCCAAAATACATTCGTTTATCCCAAGAGAGACAGACATTTCCAAATGCTCCATAGCACTAGGCAAATTCAATCATGCCGTGCTTGTAAAGAACATGGCCTACAACATCAGGAGCGGTATTGAACAGAGAGATGCGGCAATAAAGGCAGGTGCAGTAGGTGCAACCACACTTGTCTGCAAAAATGACAGACTAGTTCTTCCCGGAACAGATGAAGATTTGGTGAAAAACAACAAAGACATACATCATATAATAATGGAAAAATTATCTCCAGAGCAAGATGATGTCATAATCATTGGAAGCTCACAAAACAAGAAAATTGCAGAGCGGGCTGCAAAAAGTGCGGCACTATACACTATTGAAGATCATGAAAAGCACTAGAATGTTTTAGAATGTCATCATCACGCATTCATATGATATGCTTTGATTTTAGGAACCAAAAATATTGCCAACAATACAGATAACACAAGCATCATGCCTGAAATATTGCCAAACTCTGGTACAACCTGCGTTCCAATTATCTCCATTTTAGAATCCCCACTAGCTAGAGGAATATCCAGTATCCTATATTGCAAGTCAGAGGTTTCTTCCTGGAACGAAGTTACCTCATCATCATCTACAAAGATAAGAAATGATTCATCAGCATTGCCAGTCTTTTTTGCATCAAGCAACAATCTAGGAATTTCAAGATGAAGCATTCCAGGATATGGAGTATCAAGATGCACCACAAGTGCAATGTCTTGAGGATCAATTACTATGCTTTTGACTGTACCACCAGTGATTGTATAGTTTAGATCAAAATTTTGTCCACTTGACATGTCCTTGACATTAAAGACCCCTTTCACAGGAATATCTTTTTGTTCAAAGTCAAATTGTACTGCAGCTGAAACATGTTTGAAACCATATTGTG
>JAGWGS010000122.1 GCA_028867235.1 Nitrososphaerota archaeon
TCATGACAGACGACAAGCTTGACACTTTACTAAAAGACGCCAACATAGACAAGAACCTAATTGCAGCATTGATTCATAGAACTACATACCCTTGGAGTGGCGAGATAAAAGAAAAGACAGAAAAAAAAATTGAGGAATGCCTTTCAATGTCAGATGTTGCCCAACAGGACATTGCAAAGCAAGAACACTTTAGAAAGATGGGATGGTTCTTATCAGTCACTGACAGGATTGCAGGATACACACTTGGTGATTTTGCCAAAGCACTTGAGATGGCACAAAGAAATGCACATGCGCTTGCCTGGCATCCATATTATATTGTAAGAAGATCTGTTGCATACTTTGAAGATCTTTTGAACAATGACGCAGAGATGTGCCAGAGTGTTATGCGTGCATTGCCAAGAGAGATGAGAAAACATTTCACAGATAACGTACTGTCCTTTATGAAATTGCGTGAGCAGGAAATCCAGATAGAAGGGTCGCTAGTATATGACAATACCAAGTTTTTTGCAGTAATAGAGCCAGTCTCTACAAGACAAGAACCGGAATTTATCCACACACTTGCTGAAATTCACAAGCAGCTTCCACAGCCACTCCAGTTCAAAAAAGACGACTTTATAGAATCTGTCATGTCAAAAGACACCATACTAAACACATTAAGACTTGGAAGCGATAATGGTCCGGTAATCGGTTTTACAAAGGGAGGTCCTCTTGAAACATACAGGCTGCGACCGGAGATAAATGACATCAACCTTGGAAAGAACAATACTGCATTTATGGAACCCCTTGCAATCAGAATGGGATACTGGGGTCAGAGAGGTGGCAGAGAGATGAGATTATTGTTTAACATGCAAGCTCAATCAAAGGGATACAAGTATCTGACAAGCTTTGCACTAAGAGACGTCATAGCAAGCAGGATTGAGAGAAAAGAGCCAATCGAGTTTGTCAAGCAGTTTGACCCAGAGCGCTGGGACTATTACAGAATAGCATTACAATAGATTCTATCTCTTGCGAGATGCTATGAATTTGGCAAGATGTATTGCCCCAATAAATGGCCACGATATCACAAGTACGATAAATCCAAGCCATACTACCTGGCCATAATTTAGATATCCTGCTGCAAGATTTAGCGGAAATACATACTGGAGAAGATCAGGTTTTACATAATACGATAACATAGGTTGGATATAGGACTGGAGTGCATTCCATCCGATAAACACTGTAACAAAGAACAGGACTGCCTTTCTTCCCACATATTTTTCAAATCCTTTTTTGGAGCCAATCTTTTCATCAAGTTGTTTTATCTGCTCGTGCATTTTTTCAAGTGCAGCTTCAACATTTTTCTTGTACAAGTCAGGCTCTTGAGATCCAAGGTACACTGGAATAATCATCTTGAGATAGTTTTGATCAGAATCTGGGAGCGGTCTACCTTTTTGTAGAGATTCAAGCAGATACTCTAATCTTCCCTGGTCTCCTTTTCCAAGAATCAAGAGTTGTTGTATTGCTCCGATTAGATCTTCAGACAATGAATTTTGATAAATTTGTCCCAGATAAAAGTGCTCAAGTGATTAAAAAACCCACAATCAACTCAAAAGTATCAAGTACATTCATACTCAAGATATCTAATTATGACAGATTAGAAAATATCTCAAGATAATTTTTGTCTCTTGATTTTAACAAGATAAATCGCTATGCCTGCTGCTACAGCACCAAAAAACAAGTATGGCAAGATAATGCTAGTAGGCTCCACATAACCTGCAGGACCACCTGTTCGTGTCAGAGGACTGACATCATATGAGACAACCGAATCATTTTGCAGGCTGACCTGAGCTGTTAGCTCCTGTGTATCATTTAGGTTGATATTCAATATTTGGTATGAGCCATATCCTGTATACAGAGTACCCAGTCCCATAAATTCACAATAACTACTAGCATCAACTAATTTTTTGAGCGTTTGATTTGCCACGACTATGGCTTCAGTTTGTTGTCTTTTTGACAGTTCCAGATTGCCTTCAAATTTTTTCAATTCATCACTACAAGAGATGCCATGCTGTATTCCAGTATGAGACTGCCAATCATGAACAGCAAAATATGTAATTACAAGTCCTGCTCCAGTCACCAAAATAATAATCAACATGTTTTCAGATTTCAAAAGCCATACCAATTCACAATCTTGACTTTAAAAAATTGGCGTAGATTTTCATAATGTTATTTTTTGAGCAGATCATATCCTGGCAACTCCCACAATTGCACGTGGAAAGACATCTTTTCTCTGTTCTTCAGATTTTAGATATTCCTCATACCCAGGTATTGGCTCTAATGATTTTGCGTCCATGATGCTATACCTAGATATTTTCGCTCTCAAGAACAAGTCCTCAAGATCTTCTTTTGAGAACCACTTGGAATAGACACCTTTTGATGTTCGAAGTATGGCATTTTGCACATCTTGTTTTGAGGTGACAATCTCGCCTACAGTTCTTTTGACTTCACGCCCATAGAATTTTTTGAGCCCAAAGTCTCGAAACAGTTTCTTGTTAAATACAGACACAATAATTGTTCCACTTGGGGAGGCAAGTTTTTTCATTGATTTTAGCATCTGGACCTGTAGTTCAGTATTTTCCTGATTTCCCAAAGTCTGAAATGTGCACACTATGACCTTGTGTGTCCCTGAAAATAGCTTGTCATTGAGATGAAAGTTTTGTGCAATTCCATTTACAGGAAATATCCTAGTGTTAAGCAATTTCCCAAGACCATATTTTTTGAGCAGCCTTGCAGAGTATGAGACCATCTCTTCAGAATAGTCAATTCCTATCACACTTGAAAGTTTACTTTCATAGGTTTTGTCATACCCATACAGTTTGGCAGTCTCTGGATTTTTTTTAAAATCCTTGCAAGAATTTTGGCTAATCTTTGAGCCAAGCAGTATCAGGTACCTTCCAGGCCCAGAGCCTACATCTACAAACGTAACTTTTTTTGTTTGCAGTATGAAATCCAAGTGATTTATAATAAATATCTCTTCAAATCTTTCATAAGACCTTGCAGACCAGGCAGCCTCTGTAGGATGTACCACATTTTTGAAATATTGCCTTGCCATGTTCTTACTTGCAACAATTCCTTTAATGATATCATGATCATTTTTTGACAATCTTCCAAGATGCAGACTCTGCTGTATATTTCTTGCAAGCACCCCCCTTGTGCATATTTCGTTTCGTATATGTGGAGACAGCATGTTAAGATAATCTCCTTTGAAATCATAGCCAGTCTTACAGCTGGTACAATACACCTTGTCCTTGCGAGATTTATCAAATCCTAGTGTACCATCACACAAAGAACAGTTTGCAATGATTATATGATTTGAAAAAGACAAGATTATTTTTCTTGAGAGGTAGCATCATACGCATTCTCACCGCTCTTCTTTTTGACAACTTTTTGTTTTGATGCGCCCTCTTCTTTGATGTACCCATCATAGGTGCGATACACCTGTCGTATTGTTCTAAGGTAGGATTCAAAGTCGGGAAGTTTTATTGGCTCGTAATAGTAATTCATGTGAACTTTGGTCAGATTGTTCTTTGATATTCCAACACCCTCAAGCACATGGATTGGCTTGCTGTCAACAGAATGGACCCATCCAAGAGACCTTATTTTTTCAATCATCTCTTCAAAGTGACCAAGCTCGTTTGTGACAATCCTCAAGATAAAATCATAATTTTGCCCCTCTCCCTGGACTACATCTATTGTAGTTACGATACCATATTCCCTGCTGATTTCTACAAGATTGTTATACATCTCAGAGTATGGAATGACTCGTCTCTCAAAGAGCGGATTTTGTGTTTTGATAAAAGTATACCATTGATTATCAAACAGCTTGCTTGGGTCTACAAGTATCCATTTTATTTTATCATCTCGCTTGCTCTCTGCAGTATTGTTGTGTTCTAGTATGACTCCTTTTTTTACAAGATCCTCAATTCTGCTTTTTACGTTATCACGAGATAGTACATATCCATGACTTTCAAGTTCCTTGTTTGCAGTGTCAGGAGTTGCACCTTCCTGCAATACTTTTAGTATTAATACATCTAGCGGACTAATCCCATTTTTTGTAAGGTTCTTCATCGGTATTGCCCCTTCGTCGTTATCAGTTCCCCTGCCTACCATGATGAGAACGTCTCACACTAATATTAAAAACATTTACTACATTTTTGTCGCACAGGTGTCCTTATTCATATCATACCAGGCATGTATCATGATTTTTTGTTCCTAGATATAGCCAACATTTTTGCTGC
>JAGWGS010000123.1 GCA_028867235.1 Nitrososphaerota archaeon
ATCAAATTCAGACCAAAAATTACAATAACTATGTACAACGAAACAATACGAAAAATAACTAGTCTAACACTATTAACAATACTTGTTGCTAGCAGTGCAGTAGTAGGTTTGCCAAACGCACTCCCACACGCACAAGCAGCAACAAACGCAAACTTGTTTGTCTCTGCTGAGAACTCTCAATGGAACAACTACTTTGCCGGTCCTCAAGTAATCCAAGTAGTCGTGGCTGATCCTGATATAAACAGATTAGACCAGGCTTATGGAGAACCTGTCGTAACCGTCAACGGTAAGAGATTGAGAATGGCTCAAGCAACAGACGGAAATTGGTATGCATACTTTGCAGATAGCAAGCAGGCACAGACAGCAACGTCTACTGCTCCAGTGGCAGGAAAGGGCCTTAACTTTGGTACCTTCTGTTCACTTGGTTCTGCACAAACTGCAGCTGGTGTTGATTTCACAGAAACAAAGGGAATTGCTACAGCAAGAGCAGCAGCTGGTGGATCCAGTGGTTCTCAGAGCCCTGGTGCAACAGTCAGCGCTGTATGTACTGCAGCAGCTACTGGTACTTTGTACAATCATGTCATAAGAGAGAACAAAACTCTTAACGGCAACGCACCTGGTAACAAACTAGGTCAGATTGCAACAAACAATGCAGCACTTAGTGCAGCATGGCCAGTAGTTCAGCTCTATGACTTTGCATCACTCCCATCTTCTGTTACAGTAGATTATCAAAAAGCAGGTGGCGACCAAATTGTCAACTTGACATTTGACCGAATTCCATCCAATTTGATCACAACTACAGTAGATAGATCAGCATATCCAGAAAATGCAAACGTATTCGTAACAATGAATGATCCACAACTTAACATTGACCCAACTGAAGAGGACTCTTGGACATGGGGTGCAAATGCAACAAATAGTACTTTGTACTACCAAGCATTTAACAGAAACGGCGGAGCAGATGCAGATGGTTCTACAGCAATGCAGAACCTAGTCGGCAACCTGACCAGTTTCATGTTTAACCACAACGGTAAGCTCACCATTAATCCAAGCGCATCCGGAACACGAGTCATCGATTTCCAAAAGAACGGTAAACAATCAACACTTGCACCATCAAGAGGTGATCCAGCCAAGTCTCATACAACTTCAATTGTAGCAGGCTCTGAGCCAATCACATTCATTGAGTCAGGTGGTGTAAATACCGGTGTCTTTGCAAACTGGGACGGTTCCAAGACAGCCAACATCATTACATTAAACTCTGATTCTATCAGAGGCCAGTCTGCAACCTTGAGATACAATGATATCTCACAGAGCATTGTAGGCGGGTTCTCATTTGGTACACTTACACAAAGTGTTGTCAACAACACTTGGGCATCTGGCCAAAGAGCAACTGTAACATTGACTGATGGCGATGCAAACCTCAACAGCAAGTTAACCGAACACTTGAATCTTTATGATCCAAAGGTAGTTCGAATGTCTACAATGAAGATTGGAACTCCATTCTCATTATCTAGTGGTAATCCAACAACTCCAAGTGAGACAAGCTCACTTGTAAGCTTGGTTACCGGATCTAGTACAAATGGAAAAGTTTCTTCATTTACATTCTCTGGCACAAATGCCATAGGTTCTAACATTGCAAAGGATGAATCATTCAGCTTTAGACCAATATTCAATTACACAAACTCCACAGTCGAACTCAAAACAGGTAGTGCAATGTTTGTAGACCTGAAAACAACTGCAAATACATTGTTGCAAAGTATCAATAGCCCAAGCACTAACAACTTTAAGGGATTCAACTTCCTCAACTATGACTTGAGATCATTCTCTAGTCTAGATGGAGCAAGTGGAAACTCTATAAGCAAAGTACAAGTATTCCTTGTACACAGCGCTTCAGCTATATCTGATAGCAACAATAATCCAGTTGCCGGTCTAGCAGGCATCTCTATTGCCAACTCAACCAACTTGCAGGATTTCATCAACTTTAATACCACAAATACTAATGTTGTTGCAAGTCCATCACAGTTGTATGGCAACCTATTTTCAACATCAACTCTTCCAAAGAGTGATAACATAGGTCTGTTGTTCGTCTTTACTGTATCATCCTCATCAACAAACACCGTGGTCCTAGCGGCCAAGGGTTCACCTGATGTAGGACATCCAGTAGTGGCTGACTTCTTCTCAGTAGGTTTGATAGGTGACGGAACAACAAGTGCTCAACGAGTTAACAACGGCGTCTACAGGTATGAACTTGAAGAGACCGGTGACAACACTGGAGTCTTTACAGGTACAAACCAGTATTTGATGCTCAACCAGTTGAACATCTTCGATCCAAACACCTACTCATTATTGAGAACAATCAACCATGATGTCAAGTTTGTCGCAATTCAAGATATGCTCCAGGCAGAAGCTCGTGCACCACAGATCACATACCTCGATCTTGGAGCAGACGGTGTTAATACACAAGTCTCTGCACAGCAAGACCTTCCAACACACACTGGAGTAATATCATTTGATAGCAAGACATACAAGATTGCTGATACTGTGACAATTACATTAAACGACCAAGACCTCAACGTTGACAATGATTTAATTGATATCTACACTGCAGTTTCACCAACACTCTCCGGCGGCGCTATTGCACAAAGCAACCAAGACCCAGCTACTGATACAATCGGTAAGTCAGGCCTTGGCAAGCTATCCGATGGCAGAGCATTTGGTAGACTCGTAGACGTACAATTTGGTCAAGCCAATATTAGATGGTCAAACTCTCCAATCTCTAGTACAACCACAACTGACAATACTGCATCTTGCTTTAAGAATTCCAATAGTCAATTTGCTGATTCCAATTCTGGAACAGCACAAGGATATGCAACAAGCTTATCCGCTACTGGCTTCTCACTAGTTGAGACTGGTCCATCAACAGGCATCTTCACAGGTACCTTTGAAATTCCAGATCAATTATGTCAAGATGGTAATATTGTCGGCTCTGTAGGACAGAACATCAAGGTCAACTATGTTGACTTTAGAGATGCTTCTGGCAAACTAGTTGAAGTATCAGACAATGCCGGTATCAAGGGCAACACTGGTTCAATCAAGCTTGACAAAGCTGTTTATCCAGTACCATTTGGTACAGTAGGCACCACTGATACAAACGGAGACTTTAAGGCAGCAACAGGTAGCAGTAGCCTCAATGGTGTCTTCCCACTACACCGCGACATTGTCGGACAGACAGCCGCTAATGGTGGAGGCATCAAGAATAGTAACGTATTGCCAAGTGGTGATACTATAATCCACATCAGAGTAAATGATCAAGATTATAACACATCACCAACCGGTACCGATCATATTGCAGTATCCACTGGATTTGCTGCAAATCACGGTGTCGTGGCAGTACAGATTTCACGTTCTGGCAACTCTATGCTCTTGGCAACAGCAGGAGCTCAATCCTCAGCAACTGGTAGAATCGTAGACCTAGGTGCAACCACACAGTTACCAGCATTTGGTAGCTCAGTATGGTCCTATGTCCGAGAACTCGGTCCAATGACTGAGATCGCTCCAGATGCAGGAATCTTCCAAGCTGACTTGCCAATCAAGTTGACTGATGGTCCTTCTGGCGCAGACTGTCCACAGGTAAACAATTATGATGGCTCTATCAATGGCAAGAATGGTTACACAACCAATGTCCAAGATAGATTCGTCAATTCTGATGGAACAGATGTAACCCTGAACAACCACGCTCACCAGTATTGTGTAAGACAAGGTGATGTTCTCACTGTAACTTACAATGATACAAGCGATGCTTCAGGTCACAGCCAGACTGTCACAGACTCTTCCACATTTGATTTACGCAACGGTGTACTACAATCTGACAAGTCTGTATACATCATTGGTTCAGACATGATTCTCACACTCGTGGAACCAGACTTTAACCAAGATTCACAGGCAGCAGAAACTGCACCACTTGACTTGATTGAATGGGATTCCCATGCATTCAAGGGTACAATGGGTACATTAGGTAAACAGTCTTCGGCATTTGATGCCAAGCCAAACACCTTTGTAGAAACCGGTAAAGACACAGGTATCTTCCAATCTGTAATCAAGATTCCAAAATCACTTAATGGAAACTTGCTAGAGAGAGGAGAACAGATCCACCTAGAATATACTGACTGGGGTCCAGCAGGTTCC
>JAGWGS010000124.1 GCA_028867235.1 Nitrososphaerota archaeon
ATTCGTGGGATGTATCCTAAGTAATCATCTTTGATGACGTGCTTCTGATTATCATGCTTGAAAGCCTGATTTTTTAACAATGACAACAGTGCCGGTTCAATGCCATTGTAAAAAATGTAAAAATCAAATCCAGTGTAACCATGAAACTTGAACCTGGGCACTAGACTGTGTCTAAAATGTGACAGAATTGCAATTTCTCCTGAAAACTTGATCTAGCTATTTTCTTTTAATTGAGAGTGTCTTTTGCACTTCGTTGATACTGCTGAGGAACTTTTGTTTTGCTTCATATTCGTCTGTTACCTTGATGGTTATCTCAGAGACTGAAAACATGACATCTTTTACAAGTATTGGCGGTGTGAGTCCTAAAAGTTCGCTTAGTATAGCAAGTATGTTGTTGTATGTTGAATTGTTTTTGTAGTGAAATATTGTGTTCCCATCTGCAATCTTTGGATTTGGTTCCAGTGGTATTACAAGATCATGTGAAGTAAATTCTGTAATAAACAATGAAATATCTTCTTTGACTTTGGCACTAAGTTCTTCTTTTTGTGCAATTAGTTTTTCTTTTGCCTTTTCCAAATCTGTTGATGCATCATAATAGTCCTGACCAATCATTTTTGCAAACGTGGATTCTGTCTGACTTTTGAGTGGAATTTCATGAATCCTGAAATTTACTGTTGCAAGCTCATCTTCAGTATCTTTTAGTTGGGTTCTATTTTCTCTGATACGAGTTGCAACTTGTTCCAAGAATGTAAAGTCAGCCATTTCTAGCTAAACTCGTGGACTACATCCATAAGGCTTGCCTTGAATTCTTCTGTAGTTAATCCCCACTTGCCATATTCATCTTTGAATGCATCCCATGATGCTTCAGCTTCACTTGCAATCTCTAGAATCTTTGGCCCTATTGCCTTTGTATTGACAAGTAGCGTGACATTTGCTTGTTCTGTTTCAAGTATTGGAATCTTGATGAATATCATTCTTGATTCCTCAATGTGGAATCTGTCTTTTATCATGTTCTTGAGAATGTCTCTTTCTTTTGCCTCAAAGTCTCCCTTTACTTTGACAAGTGCACAACATGAATCCTTTGGACCTCCCTTGTCTCTGACGTCATTGTCATCGATATCAAACAGTACTGCATCTTCTTTCTTGTTGATGTGTTCTACTATTCCTTCCATTGTGTTATGCTTGGTACCTGTCATCAAATCAGAGCTCCATTGTCTTTCTTCTGGAATGATTGGAATCACCCATGGGATTGCAAATCTTGGTCTTTTTGTTGCAAGCCATGTTCTATAGTTTGACATGTCCCATTCTGTTTCTCTTGCAAAAGATGCAATAAACATCGAGATTGCATTTGCTGCAATCAAGTTCATTCCTCTGTAATCTTTCCATCCTACTTCATGTTCTTTTGGAAGGTCATCTATGATAGATGACATCTTGTCTATTCTTTTCTCATGTCTTTGTGCAAGCTCTCTTAATCTCTTGTTTGAAAACAAAATAGAACAGTCACTGTATTTTATCTGGTGCTCTAGATTCATGACAATATTGATTGCAGACGCCTCTAGTATCACTGGATCCCAGCCAAATTCTGGCAATAATCCAAATGATGCAATTGTTGCATGTTCCTTGGTATCTTTTTTGATATATTGCATGAAAGCACTTGCAAATGAAGCACCTGTTCCGCCTCCCATCGCAAATGGAATTGTAAATCCTCTTACTGGTTCTGGTGAAAGACTTGCAAGTTGTTTTTGCATATCGTATTTTGTACTTACTTCTTTGATGAATCTGGTACGGCCTTCTGCCCAGTTTCTTGCAGCGCCTCCTGCACCAGAAATTACGTGCTTGTCTCTTAATGCAAACAAGTCTGGATATGATTGTAATATTAAATTGGCAGCTCTTGGATCAAGGTCTATTAACAGAGCTCTTGGAATAAGTGGAATCTCGCTTCCTCCATAAGAGTTTGGAAATCGAAGAATTGTACTGCCATATCTTTTTAGTATGCGAGATTCATCTTTTTCTCCCTTGAGTGTTGGCTTGAGTGGATCTGCACCTACATCTAACAACAATCTTCTATATGCTTCTGCACCAAGACCAATGCCACAATGACCAAAAGATGTCATTATCACTGGGGCTGGGGGTAATGGGGCAAATTTTGACAAATCTAATCACTCTTTGAAAGAGGATCTTGTCTCTTTAACCATATAGTGCAAGATTCTACAGTCCATACTTGATAGTTATAGACATGATTTGCCATTTTCAATCCTGTGTCTTGATTGGGTTTTTTTGCATTTAAGATTTTGGAATGAATTATTCTTCTTCAGTTAGAGCTTTTTTGAGGACTCGAAATTCTTCTATTGATATCTGACCTTCTGCAAGCCTCACTCTTAGCACTTCAAGTGATGTGTCTCTTTTGGGAGGAGGTACAACTGGTTGATCTTTTTTTAGAGTATCAGGGGACTCTAGCAAACTTTGGATGTATCTATAATCTGACATGACAACTGGCTCACCACTTTTTATCTCATCAATTATGTGGCGTAATCTCTTCGAGTCTCCTCTGCCTGACGCAAGCAGACCCTTGATTGTTTTTAGCATATCTTCTGACGTTTTATTTCACCACTGTCTTGAATCTTGAATCCCCTTTTATCTTATCGAATGCTAAATCCGTTGCAGCCCATTTTTTTATGGTTTTCCCGTAATGAGATATTGCTTGCGCAAGAAGTATCAGAGCATCGTCATTTTGGCCAAGTAGTGCCTTGCTTCGCGCTTTGGCATAAATTATTGTCCCATTTTTGGGGTGTTCTTTTAGTATTTTATCAAAGATTTCAATTGCCTCTTGGTGTCTTCCAAGCTCTGATAATTCTGTTGCCTTGTAAAATATTGCTTCATTGTTATCTGGTTCTCTTGCTAGTATTTTATCAAAATATGAAAGGGCTTCTTCATGTTTTTTTTGCTTACCTAATACAAGTCCCTTGTAGTATGTTGCTTGCATGTTTTCAGGTTCTTGCTCCAATACCTTGTTTAGACAATATATTGCATCATCATATTTTTCCAGTCGTATGGTTGCAATTCCTTTATTGTACAATGCTGGAATGTAATTAGGGTTGTTTTCAAGTGCTCTGTCATAATATGTAACGGCTTTGGCAAATTCTTGGGATTCGGCATGATGGTTTCCCAAGTTGTTTAGTGCATCTGTATGATTTGGGTCAAGTGAAATTATTTTTTCAAAACATGATGCAGCATCCTTGTTCTTTTTTAGGGCAAGTAAAGACATACCCTTGTGATATAGTGCATCTGTATTTTCTGGATCTTGTTTTATTGCCTTGTCAAAAAATGAGATCGCCTCTTTATGTCTCTCTAGTTTTGCATAACTTGTTCCCTCTGAAATGATTTTTTGAGTTGAATCTTTATCGGTCATTGCTGTATGGTAAAATGTTTCATGATATCTTGTTTAATTCTTTTTGATGTATGTGCTCTACGCTGTTGTCTCTTGAACTGTCTCAGGAAATGCCTTTTTGATGTATCTTGTAAGTACCGGGTATTGGATTATTAATGAAGACAAGACTACTCCGAAGGTGATTGTCTTTAGTATCTCCTTTATCTCACTCTCTGGTAATGTTGCAACAAGGGCAACTGAGAGTGCACCTCTCATTCCACCAATCATGACAACATGTCTCCAGGTTTTGTCTGTCTTTTCTTTTGTAAATCTGTGCGTGATTGCAAGTATTGGATATGTTGATGCTGCTCTTGCTGCAAGTACTGCAACAACTGCAAGTGCAATCAATGGTATGTTTTGACTTATTCGTATCATGTCCATGCTCAAGCCTAGATACAAAAATGCCACAGAGTTTGCAAAAAATGCAATCATCTCCCAAAAGTTTGAGGCGTATGCTCTGACCTTTTCACTGATGTACTTGGGTTTTCTCATTATTACTCCAAACCAAAGTCCTGCAGCGGCTGCTGCCACAAGACCTGACATGCCAAGTGCATTTGCAATTATCAATGAACCAAAAAGTACAGCAACTGAGAGTGCAGTCTCTGAAAATGGTTCTTCTAGTAATCCGTGCAAGAATTGCGAGCCTACTGCAAGGCCTACACCTATTGCAATTCCACCGAAAAATACCAGTGCAAAGTGACCTATTGTCTCCAAAATGTTTACGTT